>NZ_JBHYGG010000068.1:0-76509 GCF_051859125.1 Gemmata sp. | reverse complement strand
CGGTCCACGGCCGCATGAAACGAACGTCTACCAACTAATGTGATCCCTACCCGTGGGCTGCAAGTTCCTCCGCCCACGCGGACGGCGAAGTACGACTCGCCCGCAGCGACGCGGTGCGCCGCGCTCACGGGCCGGTGCTCGGCGGCCGCGACGTTGCCGGCCGCGATCGGGGCGAGCCCCTCCGCCGCGGGGTGTGCGGGAACACGTTGAAGAAGGACCCCACCGCGGTGGGGCCGGCGTGCCGCGCGGTGTGCGCGGTTTCGCGCCGGGACTCGGGTTTCGGACAAGACGCGTGCGGTGCGGTCGCTTACCTTCGAGTCCATCACGCCTTCGCGGGCACCCGCCCGCGTCACGATGGTTGCCACCCATGCGACACGCCGCACTCGGTCTGTGCCTCCTCCTCGCCGCCGCACAGGTGCGGGCCGCCGACCCGCCCGCGGGGCTCAACGCGCAACTCGCCGCGGAGCCGGTCGCCGAACTCGCAAAGGCCGCCCGCGAGCGGGGCGACGCGGGCCGCGGGGCCGTGCTGTTCTTCCAGCCGGCGCTCGCGTGCTCGAAGTGCCACGACGCCGAGGTCGGCACGCAGCTCGGCCCGGACCTGTCGAAGGCCGGCAAGGAGGCGACCGCCGAGTACCTCGTCGAGTCGGTCCTGTTCCCCTCGAAGGTACTCAAGAAGGGGTACGAAACGGTCGTCGTGACCACCAAGGACGAGCGGACCGTGACCGGCCTCATCGCGGACGACACCGCCGACGCGCTCACGCTCCTCGACCCGTCCGCGAACGGCAAGCGGGTCACGGTCCCGAAAGCCGACATCGAGCGGCGCACGGCGAGCCCCTCGTCGCTGATGCCTGACGGGCTCGCCAACCTGCTGTCCGACCGGCAGCAGTTCCTCGACCTCGCGAAGTACCTCATCGAGGTCGCCGAGGGCGGCCCGGCGCGTGCGAAGGAGCTGCGCCCGGCGGTGACCGCGCTCGTGGTCCCCGAGTACGAGAAGGACATCGACCACGCCGGCCTGATCCGGGCCGCGGACGACAAGGCGCTGAAGCGGGGCGAGGCGATCTACTCGCGGGTGTGCGCGAACTGCCACGGCACCAAGGACCAGCCCGGCTCGCTCCCGACGTCGCCGCGGTTCGCCGCCCACGCGTTCAAGAACGGCAGCGACCCGTACAGCCTGTACCAGACCCTCACCCGCGGGTACGCCCTGATGGCCCCGCAGACGTGGATGGTGCCGCGGCAGAAGTACGACGTGATCCACTACCTCCGAGAGGCGTACCTCAAGCCGCACAACCCGGCGCAGTACAAGGCGGCCGACGACGCCTACCTCGCAAAGCTCCCCGCGGGGAAGAAGGGCGAGTTCGGCCCGGCCCCGGTGAACGTCGAGCCGTGGGTGCTGATGGACTACGGCCCGAGCCTGATGAACACCTACGAGGTCGGGGCCGGGAACATCGCGTACAAGGCGGTCGCCGTGCGGCTCGACGCGGGGGCGGGCGGCGTGTCCCGCGGCACGCGGTGGGCGGCGTTCGAGCACGACACGCTCCGGCTCGCCGCGGTCTGGACGGGCGAGGGGTTCATCGACTGGAAGGGCATTCACTTCAACGGCCAGCACCAGGTCCACCCGAAGGTCACCGGCACGGTCCACCTCGCGAACCCGGTCGGCCCCGGCTGGGCGGACCCGGCCACCGGGAGCTTCGCCGACCCGCGGCCGCTGGGCCGCGACAAGAAGCCGTTCGGCCCCCTGCCACGCGAGTGGGGCCGGTTCCGCGGGCTGTACCACTTCGGCGACCAGACCGTCATCGCCTACGCGGTCGGCGACGCGAGCGCCCTCGAACTGGAGGGCACCGAGGGCGACCCGGCGAAGCCCGCGTTCACCCGCACCCTGGAGATCGGCAAGTCGTCGCGCGACCTGCTCGCCCGCGTCGCCCCCGTGGGCGTTGCGGCCGCGGTGGTGGGTGACAACCGGGTGTCGCTGGAGGAGCGCGACGGGTTCACGGTCCTCCGCGTGCCGGCGGCCGCGACCCCGACCCGCGTGAAGCTGCTGTGGTCGAAGGGCGACGCGGCCGCGCTCAAGGCGCTGGCCAAGGACTCGCCCGCGCCCCGGGCGCTGGAGCCGCTCACGAAGGGCGGCCCGAAGCGGTGGCCCGAGGTGCTGAAGGCCCCCGTGGCGCTCGGCAAGGACGACGGGCCGTTCGCGGTGGACACGTTCGCCACGCCCGACCGGAACCCGTGGAACGCGCAGCTCCGGCTCACCGGGTTCGACTTCCTCCCGGGCGGCAAGCGGATGGCCGTGTGCTCGTGGGACGGCGACGTGTGGCTCGTGTCCGGCCTCGACGCGCCGGCCGCCGGGGTCGCGTGGCAGCGGGTCGCGTCCGGCTTGTTCCAGCCGCTCGGCCTGAAGGTCCGCGACGGTGCCGTGTTCGTCTGCTGCCGCGACCAGATCGTTAAGCTCCACGACCTCAACGGCGACGGCGAGACTGACTTCTCCGAGTGCTTCAACAGCGACCACCAGGTCACCGAGCACTTCCACGAGTTCGCGATGGGGCTCCAGACCGACCCCGAGGGCAACTTCTACTACGCCAAGAGCGGCCGGCACGCGCTGCCCGCCCTGGTCCCGCACCACGGCACGCTCCTCAAGGTGAGCAAGGACGGCGCGAGGACGGAGATCCTCGCGACCGGGTTCCGCGCCGCCAACGGCGTGTGCCTGAACCCCGACGGCACGTTCTTCGTCACCGACCAGGAGGGGTTCTGGACCCCGAAGAACCGCATCAACCTCGTCGAGCGGGGCGGGTTCTACGGCAACATGTGGGGGTACACCGACGTCACCGACACGTCGAACGCCGCGATGAAGCAGCCGCTGTGCTGGGTCACGAACGAGTTCGACCGGTCGCCGGCCGAGCTGGTGTGGGTGCCGCCCGACGCCTGGGGGCCGCTCAAAGGTTCGCTGCTCAACATCTCCTACGGCATGGGGAAGATCTTCGTCGTCCCGCACGAGACGGTGAACGGGCAGCCGCAGGGCGGGATGGTCGCGCTGCCGCTGCCGCCGTTCCCGACCGGGGTCATGCGGGGCCGGTTCCACCCGGCCGACGCCGCGCTGTACGCCTGCGGGATGTTCGCGTGGGCCGGGAACCGCGCCCAGCCCGGCGGCTTCTACCGCGTGCGGTACACGGGCAAGCCCGCCGACCTGCCGGTCGGGCTGAAGGCGACCGCGACCGGCGTCGAATTGACGTTCACCGACGCGCTCGACCCGAAGGCCGCCGCGGACCCGAAGAACTACGACGTGAAGGTGTGGGGGCTGAAGCGGAGCCAGAACTACGGCTCGAAGCACGTCGACGAGCACCCGCTGGCGGTGGCCAGGGCGACGGTCAGCGGGGACGGGAAGACCGTCCGGCTCGACATCCCGGACCTCGCCCCGACGTGGGGCATGGAGGTCAAGTACCGCGTCGCCGGGGCGGACGGCCGGCCCGTCGCCGGCGTGATCCACAACACGATCCACGCGATGGGCAAGTGAGCGCCCGGTGCCTCGTCCCGGATCTCATGGGTTCGTTTCTGTCTGGTGGGGCAGGCATTCCTGCCTGCCCCCCGACGCGTCGGGAGGCAGGCAGGAATGCCTGCCCCACCAAGGGCAACAGATCCACGCGGTCCGGTTTCACTTCACCTTGGCCGGCTTCTCGACGACGATGTCCCACGTCGTCTGGTCCGGGACCGTGAACGACAGCCCGGACGTTTCGGGCTTCGTGAACCGCTCGTGGACCAGCGGCCGGGTCGGTGCCCCCGGCCCCGGCAGCGTCTCCGCGCCGGAGATGTAGACCCGGTACGTTCCCGCCAACATCCCGTCACTCGGGGTATTGGTGCCGATCACGAACGAGCCGTCCGGGTGGATGGAGCCCCACGCGCCGGATTGCGCTTCGCCGAAGTCCACGACGACCCGGCCGGTGTCGAGCGGAGAGCCGTCGGCGAAGTGAACGCGGCCCTTGACGGGGTGCAGGTTCGACCCGCACCCGGTGGCCGCGAGCAGGAGCAGGCAAAGAGCGGTTCGCATGGGAAGGGTTCCGATCAGGGGAGGTCGAGCGGTTGGCCGTCACTGGCGTTCCCGAGGCGGGACAGCATCGTTTGATTGACACTGACCGGGATCGCGCGAACCGAGCCGTCGGCCAGGAGGAAGTTGCAAACGCCCGGGTGCCACGAGCCGAGTGCGGGGCTACTGTTCACGTTCAATCCGTCGCCGTCTTCCGGTCCACGGGCGATCCCGCTTTCGACGGACCCACTCAACCAGAAACTGCCATACGCACCGGGGCCGTTGTCTCGATTCCAGTGGGGGAACCCGTCCGTGCCATTGTGGTTGGGCGCGCCGGAGCGCGTTCCCCCGCAACACGCCTTGAACTCCGATCTCGCGAGGTGCTTCTCGGCCAGTATCGCAGTGTTACTCAAGCCATCGGAGATCGACGTAAACGTGGTCCGTGATCGCCACCCCTTGTAGGGTTCTTGAACGGGGAAATAGGAGGCTTCAGCGGCAGGTGGAGATCCGGACCAGTTCGCCAGGTGAATGAGGTTCTTATCCCCTGGCGCAACGGCGACCTGGAGCGCCTGCTTTTGTTTGAAGAGATTGACACCAGGATTCGTGATCGGCCCAGTGATTCCGGTGAAGTGCCACTTCTCCGTGCCCGCGATAATCAAGACGTAATCCGTCGTCCAACGGTTGTTGCGATTCTTCCGGGGACCACCTCGACTCGGGCAGAACATGTACGCCAGAGGCGGGGCGGAGTTCAGGGCGTTGTAATTATTGCGAGACTCGGTCGACGTCCAGGAATCGACGTGCAGCGTATCCATATTGGGATCGCCGTAGTGGATCCCGGCGTCCTGGTTGATCTTCTGAGCAAGTGCGTTCTGTTCCATGTACGGCAGGATCAACGCCCAGTACGTCAGGCCGCAGTTCCCGGTGATCGCGGGAGGAAGCCCGTTACGAGTATCGTGATACATGTGCGTCGCAATCCCGAGCTGCTTGAAGTGGTTGGCGCACTTCGCCCGGGCGGCGGCCTCGCGGACCTTCTGGACCGCGGGCAGCAGCAGGCCGATCAGCACGGCAATGATGGCGATGACGACCAGCAGTTCGATCAGCGTGAAGGCACGCCGGCGGGCGGATGAATGCGGCACGGAAGGTCTCCGAGCGTCAGGGAACGGATAATGGGACCACGGTCCCGGGGGGCAGGTTGCCGAGCGGGTGGTACACCGCCCGGCCCCACGTCGCAGCCCGCTGGAAGTTCCAGCCGGTGTCGCGGGGGTTCGTCACGTCGATGAGCTGGCCCTTCCACACGCGCCCGGACTCGTTGGCCCAGTGGACGAGCCACGTCGCGGCGAGCACGTCCCCGGCCCGGGGCGGGTCGGCGGCCGCGTGCAGCAGCTCCCACGGCAGGGCGTACTCCAGCGTGTACCCGCGGCCGTCGGCGTCCTCGCGGAACGCGCCGCGGTACCCGGGCGGGTTCACCCGGCCGCCGTGGAAGTCCATGCCGTATCGGACGTGGAGGCACGCCTCGCGGGTCGGCTGGTGGAACCAGAGCATCAGGAACGCGAGCTTGTCGTTGGGGTCGGCGCGGTCCGTCGGGAGCGGGCGGCGGGTCGTGGGGAGCCCCTCGGCGGCGAGCGGCCACCCGGCGGCGCGGTCGGTCGACAGCCGCAGCGCGACGCCGCCCCCGCCGCCGAACAGGTCGCGGCCGTCGCGGGGCGAGACCTGGCTCCGCATCGGGAACGGGTCGCGGACCCGGGCCGAGACGTACAGGTGGGTCGCGTCGTACATCATCGCGGCGTCCAGTGCGTGGTTCCCGCCGTAGGGCGGGTCGCAGGCCGCGTGGAACTGACCGGACAGGTCCCAGTCGGCGAGGTCGGCGTCGATCCGCACCGGGCCGGGCGGGGGCACGATGTGGACCGCGTCGAACGCCGCCCGGTTGTACGGGTGGGTGCCGCGGCCGGCCGGGTTGTCCTTCGCGGGCAGGACGCGGACGAACCGCTCGGGCCAGAACGGGACGGTCTCGATCGACCCGGCGACGCGGACCGCCCGGCCGGTGCCGAGGGTCTCCGCCCCGCCGCCCTTCCCCGTCGCGAGCACCTCGCCGTCGTACACCTGGAGGATCGTCTCCCCCGCCGCCTCGACGCGGACCCCGCACTCGGTGCCCCGCTCGGCGACGCGGGCCGTGGGCGTCTCCAGCGCGAACCCCGGGCCGCCGGCCGCGGCCCGCACGACGACCTGGCCGACGTGCAGGAACGCGCTGCTCGCGCCGACGAGGTCGATCTCGGCCGGCCCCTCGACGACGGCCACGGTCCCGTCGCGGAACGCGATCTCGGCGACCCCCGCGTCGAGCGCCACGCGGCCCGCGGGGAGCGGCGTTCCGGGCGCACGAGCGGCCCCGTCGTGCCACTGCGCCGCCGCCGAGTTCGTGAGTACGGCGACCGCGACCCGCTCCGGTTCGGGCCGGAACGCGAGCACAGCGACCAGAACCGCGGCCGCCGCCGCGAGCCCGCCGGCGAAGTAGCGAACCCTCCGGTCGGGACGCGGGCGGGCCGCCGGCGGCGCGGCGACCGGGCCGAACTCGGCCTGCAACCGGGCGTGGACCGCCGCGACCTCCAGGAACGCGCGCTGGTTCTCGGGGTTGTCGCGGAGCAGCGCCGACAGCCGCGCGGCACCGGCGCGCGACAGCGTGCCGTCGCAGTGCGCCTGTGCGAGTTGCCGAACCTCGGCCGTCATGCCCCGCCCTCCCGGTCCAGTCTCGCGGTCACGCAGTCGTGCAGCGCCGCCCGCACCCGCTGGAGCGCCTTGTACACGCCCTCGACGCCGGCCCCCAGTTGCCGCGCCACGTCCTTCACCGCCTGCTCGGCCCCGTACACCTGTTCGACCAGCGCCCGGCTCTTGTCGGGCAGCAGGTCGAGGCACGCGGTCAGGGCCTCCTGCCGCCGCTGGAAGTAGTCGTCCTCCTCCAGGAGCCGGTCCGCGAGCTGCTCGATCACCTCGGGGTCGAGCACGGCCCGGGCACGGTAGGCCGCCCGGACGTGGTGGCGGACGTGGTTCCGGGCGATGCCGCACAGCCACGCGAACAGGTCGCGGTCCGACTGGTACCGCCCCCGCTCCTGCCACGCGGTCAGCATCGACTTCTGGAACAGGTCCTCGGCGTCGGCGCGTGCGGGCACGAGCCCGGCGATGTATCGGAACAGGCGGGTTTGGAGCGGGATCAGTCCGGTTACGAACCGGTCGTCCGGTCCACCGGGTGCGCCGGGCGGGCCCACGCGACCTCCACCGAATCTTGACTCGATCATCACTTGCCCGTGCCCGCCGGAACTGGACACCCGGCCGGGGAAAATTTCACTGCCCGCGGCGGCCCTTTAAGTTTTGCACCGTTTCGCGGCCCGTGCTACGCTCACACCTCGTCCCGCCCCGCCGCCCCCGCGGTCCGCAAGGTCAGCCCCATGACGGCACAGGTCCGCTCGAACACTCCGGCCCGCTTCGGGGCCGTGCTCGCCTGCGCGGCCGGAATCGCCGCGGTCGCGCTGACCAGTCCCACCGCCGCCCAACCGCCCCGGCCGGAGTTCGTCGTTTCCGGGTTCGACCTCGGGGCCGTTGATCAGGTCCGCCCGAACGCGACCGAGCTGGCCGCGGAGCTATCCGCACAGGGGTGGTGTACCGCGAAGGCGACCGCGAGGACCACTGGCGAGTGGTCCGACGTTCCGGCCGGTGTGGAGCCCGAGAAGTGGGTCAGCGTCGTGACCGTCGGGTTCGGGAACCGGGCCGAGGCCTATGCGTTCCAGTTCACCGGGCCGACCCGGGCCGCCAAGCTCGTCGCCCACGTCTCGCACCGCAAGCGCTGGACGCCGGCCGGCGAGCGGTGGCTCCCGCCGTTCACGAACCTCCTCGACGGGTTCCGCATCGCGTACCCGGAGGTGCAAAGGGCCGCGCCGCACCCGGCGCTGCAACTCGAGGTCGTCCTCGCGAATCCGAAGGCCGGTAGCGGCGGGGCCGACGAGGCGCTGACGGTGCCGCCGGAGAAGGTGTTCCCCCCGGTGCGGGCGATCGTGACCGCCGCGGCGTGTGTTGCCGGGTGGGCACCCTCGCCCAATAAGGCCGACGCTCGCGCCCGGGTCGAGGTGCGGGTCCGCGACCAGGCGTGCGACTTCCGCGTCGCGTTCACCCGCGGGGGCAAGGAAACGGTCCTCACCCGCGACCGCGTCCCGTGGGAAGAGTTTCACGACCAACTCGCGGTCCTGCTGAGCCTGCCGACCCGGCCGACCGTGGCGGACTTCACGCGACCGTCGCCCGAAGGGGCCACGCTCCTGGGCGTCGGGGCGGGGCGGATCGTCTGTTTAGTGGACGACGAGCTAACCGCCCTTGACGCGGCGACCGGCGCGGAAGCGTGGCGGCTCCGCGTCCCGCAGGGCAAGACCGGCCCGAAGCGCGTCGAGCGGTACGCGGCCCGGCCCGACTCAGCGGGGAAGTTGCGGCTGTACCGCACGACGACGGCGCTCGCGGAGATCGCCGTCGCGGACGGCGCGATCACGCCGCTGGCCCCGGTCCCGGTCGCGGCGTTCGATGTCGCACCCGACGGCGAGGTCGCCACGGCTCAAGGCGCGAAGCTCGCGGTGTACGCCCGCGGGAAGGAGGTGTGGTCCGCGGCCGGGTCCGAACCGATCACCGCCGGCCCGCGGCTCGAACCCGACCGGGTGCTGTTCGGCAACGGTCGCGGCGAGTTGGTCGCACTCGCGCGGGCCGACCACCGCGAACTGTGGCGCGTGCCGCTCGGGAAGCAGTTGTGGGGGCCGATCACAACCGCCGGCGCGCTCCGGCTCGCGTTCTCGGCAGCGGACGAGACGCTGTTCGCCTTCGACCCCAAGGACGGGGCCGTGAAGTGGACGTACGCCGCCGGCGACGCGCTCGTGCAACATCCAATCGAGCACGACGGGGCGGTCGTCGTCGTCACGAAGGGGAACCGCGTCGCGCGGCTCGACGCGGCAACGGGCACGGTCGCGGCGGAGGCGAAGTGGCCGACGTGGATCGTGTCGGCCGAGCCGGTGACCGTCGGCGGGCAGACCCGCCTGGCCGTGGGCGACGTCTCGGGGCGGCTGACGCTCCTCGGCCGCGACCTCAAGCCGATTTGGGAGTCGGCGCTGGGCACCCGCGTCACGGGGCGGGCCGCGGTCGCGTCGACGCCGCCGGTCTGGAAGGGGAAGCCGCGGCCCGCGAAGGGCGGCCCGGACGACCTGCTCGACTCCATCGCCGCCGACGCCGCCGGCTCGAAGCCGTTCCTGCTCGCCACCGACGGCAGCGGGTTCCTGTACAAGCTCACGACGGAAGGGACCAAGTAGCCATGCCCGCCCCCCGCACCTGCCGCCGGTTCGGCGGGCTCGTCGCCGTGCTGCTCGCCGCCACCGCCGCGACCTCGGCCCAGAAGCCGCCGCCCGGCGACGACATCCTCGACGACCTCAACGGCGCGAAGACCGCCGCCGACCTCGACGGCTTGCGGCACAGTCACCTCTCGTTCGTCGAGTCGTGGCGGCACGTCGAGCCGGCCGGCGGCCGCCCCAAGGGGGACACGGAGCCCACCCGCTGGAAGGCGGCCGGCGGGTACGCGAGCCCCGCGGGCGCCGAGCCGATCGCCACGCTCATCGACGTTCCGAAGGACGGCGAGTACCGGCTCTACGTGCGGCACCGGCTCGGGCAACATCACCCGTTCCCCGTCACGGTGTCGGTCGAGCCTGTGCGCACCGCGGCGGGCGGTAGGGGCGAGTACGAGAGCGCCGGTCCGGCTCTGACGCACACGTTCGGCGATCTGAAGCTGCTGGCGAACACGCTCGGCAAGGACCAGGAGAAGAAGCTGCCGGTGCGGTTCGAGTCCGAGGTGCAACTGAACGCCTTCCCCGACGAGTTCATGACCGTCTGGGAGTACCGCGACGTGAGGCTCGCCAAGGGGCCGCACCGCGTCGCGCTCCGCAGCGACCGCCGCGACGCCCGCGTGTCGGCCGTGTTCCTCACCGCGAGCAAGGCGTTCCGCCCGAGCCTCTCGGAGGTGAAGAAGGACAACACGCTCGGCGGGGTGTACCTCCGCTACCGCGTCACGAAGGGCGCGACGGCCCCGCAGTTCTCGGTCGCCACCTCGGTGACGTACCACTGGCCCGGCCGCCGCGCGCCGAACTCGACCGAGCCGCTGTGGTACGACGGCACTCCTCCGGTGACCGCCGTCCCAGCGAAGGAGTGGTCGCCGTTCGTGGACGTCCGCGAACAGGTGGTCGCGGGCGGCGGGCCGTGGTCGACGTGGCGGCCGGTCGTCACCGGGGTGGCCGCGGGAGCCATCGAGGTTCAACTCGCGTGGGCACCGCACGAGGCCGCGGTCTCCCGCACTCTGCCGGCCGCCATGGGCGGGGGCCGGGCGATGTTCCGCGTCCCCCACGGCCGGTACGCCTACCGCGCCCCGGCCGCCGCTCCCGCGTGGGGCGTGTGGGACCCGGCCGCCCTCGACGGGTGGGTCAGCGAGGACGCGCTGGTCGAGCGGTACTTCACCTGGGCCGGTGACGCCACCCGCACGCTCGGCCTCAAGCCCGATCACCCGCTCCCCAAGCACATCAAGGTGCTGACCGGGTGCTCGACCGGCCCGGCGCACCAGGCGCGGGCCGCCGAGATGCTCGCCCGCCTGGGCGTGAACTGGATTCCCGGCGCTCCGGCCGAGGTGACCAAGACGTTCGGCCTGCACGACGACTCCGCGGCCCCGAAGGTGAAGCTCGGCGACGAGATCGGCACCCACACCCCGGCCGCGGCGATCAACGCCGACGCGGCGCTGCGGACCGGGTTCCACGACTACCTCCGCGAGCAGGCGAGGGCGAACGGCCTCGACGTCCAGTCGTTCCTGGGGCTCGACGACGTGCGGGCCGCCCGGTGCACCGACCACCTGCCCGAGAACCCCGGCCGGTTCGAGCGGCGGCTGTTCTACTGCTCGCAGCGATACGCCCACCTCGCCACGGTCCCGACCTACGCTCGCGCGATCCGCGACATCGAGAAGACGAAGCCAAAGGCGCAGGTCTACAACAACTACTCCCCGCACCCGGTGTTCCTGACCGGCCGCGACATGAACGAGTCGGACTGGTTCCTGCTCCCCCGGGCCGGCGCGCAGACGCTCGGCTGGGCCGAGGACTGGGCGACCGGCGGCAGTTGGGGGCTCGGCACGCCGATGGGCGAGTGTACGACCTTCTACGCCGCCCTGGTGGAGTGCGCGGTCCGCCCGCGGAAGTACCCGGCCGGGTTCTACGTCGGCAGCAACTGCGGGTACTCGGCGCAGAAGATGTTCTCGTGCGTGAGCCAGGGGGTCAACATCCTGCACCTCTACGACTGGGGGCCGATCGACTCCTGGGCCGAGGGGAGCAACTCCTGGAGCGAGTCGAAGGACCAGTACCTGTCGGTCGCCCAGGGCACGCACGCGCTCGGCCCGGCCGACGAGATCATCGGCACCGGCACCCGCGAGGCCCGGCGGACGGCCGTGCTGTACAACCGCAGCCACGAGATCGTCAGCGGGTCGCGGGTCGCCCTGAACCACGACTGGATGTGGACGTTCCTCGGCCTCCGCAACGCCAGCGTTCCGGTGGACGTCGTCATCGAGGAAGACCTGAATGAAACTGACCTCGCAGGGTATGACGTGCTGTTCCTCGGCGGGCTGAACTTGGAGCGGCGGCACCTCAGGGCGGTGCGGGCGTGGGTCGAGCGCGGCGGCGTGGTGATCGGCTCGGCCGGGGCCGCGAGCTTCGACGTGTACGGCGACCGGATGCCCGAGACCGCGGAGCTGTTCGGCGCGGCCCAGCGGCTCGCGACCGCCGACGACAAGGCGGCGCGCGACAAGGTGCGGTTCCACGGAACCGACGACTTCCCCGAGGTCGAGCTGCCCGCGGCCGCGCCCGGCGGCCACAAGTACGTCCTGACCCCGACCGCCGCGAAGGTCGCGGCGAAGTACGACGGCGGCGAGGTGGCGGCGACCGTGAACGCCGTCGGCAAGGGCCGCGCGGTCCTGCTCGGCGTCGGCCCCGGTGAGACGTTCCGCGCCGCGGGTGGGGCGAAGGGGCCGGGCCGCGCCTGGCTCGCCGCGCCGGTCGCGAAGCGCCTCGGCCGGCCGCGGGCCGAGTACGACTGCCCCGAAGCGGAGGTCACACTGTTCGACCACCCGGCGAAAGGCGTGGCGGTGATGGTCGCACTGTACACCTGGAAGCCAGGCGAACTGCCCGCCACACCGGGCAAGTTGTCGGTGGACGCGAAGCGTGACGTCAAGGAGGTCGTGAGCGCGCTGCACGGGCCGCTGAAGTGGGCCGCCCGCGACGGGCGCATCGAAGTCGAGGTGCCGCCCGCCGCGAAGTTCGCCGTGGACACGATCATCCTGCGGTAGCCGCGGCGGGGGCGAAGGGGCCCGGCGGCGCAGTTCGGGTTGCATTCGGCCGGATTGTGCCGTACATCTTCACTAACCTCACCCGCAACACCGCCCCTCTGGGGCGTTCCCGCCCCCCGTCACCGACGGCGAGGACCTCCGTGTCTCATTCGTGCCCCCGTGCATGCGCGTGTTGTGGCGCGCCGCTCGAACCGGTCCAGCAGTTCCGCTTCATCTTCGAGACCGACGCGGACGGCCCGACCACCCTTCCCGAACTCCGGCACCTGCCCCGGGCCAACGGCCGCCCGGTCCCGGTCTGCGCGTCGTGCCAGGCACGGGCCAAAGCCGCCCCGCACCGGCCGCCCGCACCGGCCGCCCGCACCGGGGTCCGAACGGCCGTCGGCGTCCTGTCGTTCGCGGTGATCGTGAACTTCTTCCTGTTCCGGCAGTCGAGCTGACCGACCGGGGCTACGGCTTCGATCGGAGCTGGAACTCGAGCGCGTTCTCGCCCGGCGCGATCGCCTGCCGGAGCGTGGTCGCGGTGTTGTACCTCGCCGGGACCACCGGCACCCGCTCGTCGATCATCCCCGTTCCGTCCGAACTGCTCAGGCTCGCGACGCGCCGGCCCGTCTTTTTCGCGCACTGGATCTCGACCCGGTACTCGCCGGGCGAGGGGCCGTCGGCCGCCGCGATCGCGAACGTGCCGTCGTCCTGAATAATCCCCTGCGCCTGCATCTGACCGACGGCGACCGGGACGAACACGATCGTCCCGGCGGGGGCCGGGGCGTCGTCGAGGGTGACCCGCCCGGTCACCGCGACGCGCGCCGGGTTCGGGCTGGGGCTCGGCCCGCACCCCGCGGGGGACAGCGCCAATCCCAACAGCGCCGCGAGCACCGGCCCGCGGCACGCCTTCTCGCTTCTCATGGCAGTGACTCGATTGCGCGCCCCCGCGTGCGCAGGGGCGCGATGTGCTTTGGGAAGAGAGCCGCCACACTGCGCTATTGAATCGTTCGCCTCACGCGGGCCGCCCCGGAGGGCGGACCCACGGCGGCGAGTTGGGGCCGCCGCCCGGGCCGGCCCGCCAACCGCCGGTGACTCCAACCGAGGGCCGCCGCACCTGTCACGGGAGCGGGGTGGCCTCGCCGCCGGCCGGACTCGCGGCCGCCTGCCAGGCGACGACGTCCACGGTGTCGGTCACGAACCGGACCGACCCGTCCATCATGAGCAGCCCGACCCCGCCGGTGTGGTTGCTCTTGGCCGTGAGCTGGTACTGGCCGAAGTTGCCGGTCGAAACGCACGGGGTCCGCGCGTCCCCGTTGCACCGCTCGGTCAGGTCGCTCACGTTCGCGTTCGGCAGGTAGTCGTGGGTGTACTGGACGCACCCGGTGTCCGCGAACAGCGCCCCGCGGGAGTCGTTGTTGGGCGACTTGCGGATCTCCGACACGCCCGCGGTGTTCGACGTCCCGTCGGTCATCGCGGCGAAGGTCGTGTACCCGGCGTGGAGGAACGGCCCCTTGACCGTGAGCTGCGTCTGGTTCGAGGAGGGGTACGCGCGGATCCACTTCCCGATGCCGGTGTTGCCGACGTAGTTGCCGCGGAACCCGAAGTCCTGGGCGCTGTTGGAAACCGGGGCGTCGATGTCCGACGGGCAGGTGAAGATCGGGAGCTTGAACCCGCGGACCGTCTGGTTCTGCGACTTCCACCAGCTCTGGGTGTGGTCGAACTTGTCGTACACGGACCCGAGTTCCACGAGCGGCAGGATCAGCTTGACCCACGAGCCGAACACCTTGTCGTCGCCCGCGGACTCGGCGACGTGCCCGTGCGGGAACCGCCCGTACACGTCGTGGTAGTTGTGCAGGGCGATGCCGATCTGCTTCAGGTTGTTCTGGCACTTGAGGCGGGCCGCCGCCTCGCGGACCTTCTGGACGGCGGGGAGCAGGAGCCCGATCAGGATCGCAATGATGGCGATGACGACCAGCAGTTCAATGAGCGTAAAGCCGCGGCGCGATGATGACATGAACCCGGCCTCCGGGAAGAGGTGACCGAACCGGGACAGCGACACACCCGCGCGAACGCACGGGGCTCGAACCAACAGCGGAATCGTACCACCGTCCGTGCGGGCCGTCATTGAGCTATTCCGGATCGCGCTTGAGATATTACGTCAACATCGACCCGGTACGCTCGCGGCCGAATCTCTCAGAACGCTATAAGATCAAGGTAACGATGGGTCCGGTGGGCCGCTCGCTGCGGTCTCCGCCCGCAGGCTCCTGAAACTTTGCCGCACTACTTCAGGGGCCGCCGCCATGCCCCGCCGCAGGGTCGCCGTGCTCGTCGAGTCGTCCCGGTCCTACGGCCGCGGGCTCCTCCACGGACTCGCGGAGTACGCGCGGGTCAACGACGGCTGGGCCGTCACGCTCGACGACCGCGGGCTCGGGGACCAGGTGCCGGGGTGGCTCGGGGCGTGGCGCGGCGAGGGGGTCGTCGCCCGCCTGGAGTCGGAGGCGCTGGTGGCGGCGGTCCGCGCCCTCGGGGTGCCGGTCGTGGACCTCCGGGGGCTGTACCGCGGCTCCGACCTGCCGCTGGTGGAGACGGACGAGCCGCGGGTCGTCCGGCTGGCGTTCGAGCACTTGCTCGGCCGGGGCGTGCGGCGGTTCGCGTTCTGCGGGTTCGAGGGGACGAACTACTCGGACGTGCGGGCGCGGCTGTTCGCGGAGCTGACCGCCCCGCACGGGGGGTGCCTCGCGTACCGGCCCCCGGCCCGGCCCCGTGGCGGGCTGACGGTCGAGCTGGAGCAGGCGAGCGTGGCGTTCGAGGGGCACCTCGCCGACTGGCTGGCCGCGCTGCCCAAGCCGGTCGGGGTCATGGCGTGCAACGACATCCGCGGGCGGCAGGTGATCCAGGCGTGCCGGCTCGCGGGCCTCGCGGTCCCGGACGAGGTCGCGGTCGTGGGGGTGGACAACGACGAACTGCTGTGCGAGCTGTGCACGCCGGCCCTGTCGAGCGTCGTCCCCGACACGCGGCGGATCGGCCTGGAGGCCGGGGCGATGCTCGACGCGCTGATGGACGGCCGCCCGCCGCCGCCCGCTCCGGTGTTCGTCCCCCCGCTGGGGGTCGCGGGCCGCGGCTCGACGGACCTGCTCCCGGGGGCCGAGCCGGAGGTGGTCGCCGCCGTCCGGTACATCCGCGAGCACGCCTGCGACGGCATCGACGTGAGCGCCGTCCTCGCCCGGGTGCGGTGCTCGCGGAGCACGCTGGAGCGGGCCTTCGCCCGCTCCCTGGGGCGGTCCCCGAAGGCCGAGATCAACCGCGTTCGGGTCGAGCGGATCAGGCAATTGTTGACCGAGACCGACTACCCGCTCGCCCGGATCGCCGCGATGACCGGGTTCGAACACCCCGAGTACCTGAGCGTGTTCTTCACGCGCGAGACCGGTCAAACGCCCGGGAGCTACCGCACCGACGCCCGCAGCGGGAACTGACAGCGGGCCGACTCAGGGCAACGGGAACGGGGTCTCGTTCCCCTCGCGGTCCGGGTCCAGCGGGCCGTCGTTGCCCGACGCGGCGACCCGGACCATCGCGCTCGGCCCGGCGGCGGGGGCGAGGTTGCCGGCCGCATCGTTCGCCGTGCCCGCGGCCAGCGAGATGCCGAGGCACCCGGTGCCGGTGATCCCGCTGACGGTCACGAGTCGGGTGGCCCCCGTGCCGGTCACGGTCACCGTGCCCGTCGCGGTCCCGTCGGCGTTCAGCGTCACCTCGGCGGCCGTCAGCGTGCTGCCGGCGAAGTTGGGGTCGGCGTATGTGACGGTGAACACCAGCGTGCCTCCCGCGGCGACCGGACCCTCGGGGGCGGCGATCGTAACGGTCGGCGGGGTGTTGTCCACCGTGACCGCGGCGGACACCGCGGCCCCGGCCAGGTTCCCCAGCACGTCGGCCGCCGTGTTCGCGACCAGGGCGATTCTCAAGGCTCCGTCGCCCTTGATGTCGGTGATTGTCACGGTCCGCGTCGCGCCGCTGCCGGGGGCCACGACGATGGTGCCGGTCGCGGTGCCGGTGGCGACGAGTTTCACGCCGGCCGCGGTCAGCGTGCTGGCGCTGAAGTGCGGGTCGGTGTAGGTGACGGTGAACGTGAGCGGGCCGCGCCCGATGGCCGCCACCCCCGGGACGATGCTGACCGCCGGCCCCGTGCGGTCGATCGTGTACGACGGCCCGACGACCGGGCTGAAGGCCGTGCCGCTGTCGGACGTGGTGCGGTAGAGCTGGTTGCCGCTGCCGTCGCGGATGCCGCCGCGGGAACTGAGGTTCAGGCCGAGCGGCCCGTCGGCCCCGGTCGTCACGGTCACGGTCCAGGTGACCCCGCCGTCGGTCGTGGTGGGGGTGCCGACGGTCGCGCCCGCCGCACCGGCCCCGGCGAGTGCGAAGTTCTCGGCCGTGACGCCCGTCACCGGCTTGCTGAAGGTGACCGTGTACGCGACGGTGGGGGCCTTGGTCAGCTCCGGGTCCACTCGGGTGATCGACGTGACGACCGGGGCGCCGGTCAGCGTCACCGTGGCCGGCGCCGACGCGACCGCCGCGGCGGCGTTCATCAGCACGGAGACGGTGTTCGCCCCGCGGTTCGCCACCACCACGTCGCGCCGCCCGTCGCCGTTGACGTCGAGGATCGACACCGCGACCGGGTTGGCACCGGCGGCGAACGGCTCCTGGGCCGCGAACGAGGGGCCGCCGCCCGCGGCGGTCGTGTTGAGGAGCACCGATACGTTGTTGGACCCGTAGTTCGGGACGACGAGGTCGAGCTTCCCGTCGCCGTTCACGTCCAGCGCCGAGACGGCGACCGGGTTCGAGCCGGTGGCGAACACCTGGTGCGGGGCGAACCCCGGGGCACCGCCGGGGGCCGAGGTGTTGACCAGCACGGAGACGGTGTTCGACCCGCGGTTGGCGACGAGCAGGTCGGGCCGGCCGTCGCCGGTCACGTCGGCGGCCGACACCCACGCCGGGTTGACCCCGGTGGCGAACGTCCGCTGCGGGCCGAGCACCGGAAGGGTCGAGCCCCGCGGGGTCGAGTTCAGCAGCACCGAGACGGTGTTCGAACTCATGTTCGCGGCGACCACGTCGCCCCGCCCGTCGCCGTTCACGTCGGCCCACGCGAGGGACGCCGGGTGGGTGCCCGTGGCGAACGTCCGGTGCGGGGTGTACGACACGCCCGCGGCCCCCGGGGCGGTGGTGTTGATGAGCACCGAGAGCGTCCCCTCGCCGTTGTTGGCGACGACGAGGTCGGGCCGCCCGTCGCCGTTCACGTCCGGGGCCAGCACCGCCTCCGGCCCGAGGCCCACGGGGAACGCCTGCTGGGGCGCGAACGTCGGCACCGCGGCCCCCACCGGGGTTGTGTTCAGGAGCACCGTGACGCTGTTGGAGGCGACGTTGGCGACGACGAGGTCGAGCCGCCCGTCCCCGTTCACGTCGGCCGCGGCGACCGCGAACGGCTGCAAGCCGGTGGCGAAGGTCCGCTGCGGGGCGAACGTCGGGACCGCGGCCCCCGGCGCGGTCGTGTTCATCAGCACCGAGACGGTGTTCGACCCCTTGTTGGTGACGATCAGGTCCGGCTTCCCGTCCCCGTTCACGTCGAGCGACAGGAGCGACGACGGTTCGACGCGGGTGGGGAACGTGGCGGCGGCGTTGAAGGCCGGCACCCCGCCGTCGGCCGCCCCGGGGTGCGGCGTCGCGTTGATCAGCACCGACGCGGTGTTGGCGGTCGAGTTGGCCGCGACGAGGTCGAGTTTCCCGTCGCCGTTGAAGTCGGCGGCCGCGACCCCACTCGGGGCCGTGCCGGCCCGCGCCGGCTGGTGCCCGGAGAACGCGGGAGTGCCCGCGCCCGGTGCGGTCGCGTTCACGAGGACGGACGCGGTGCCCGAGCCGAGGTTGGCGACGAGCAGGTCGGGCCGGCCGTCGCCGTTCACGTCCGCGGCCGCGACCGAGGACGGCTGGGCACCGGTGGCGAAGGCCCGCCGCGCCGCGAACTCCACCTTGGACTTCCCCGAAGCGGGCCTGTTCAACAGCACCGAGACGGTGCCGGACCCGCGGTTGGCGACGGCCACGTCGAGCGCCCCGTCCCCGTTCAGGTCGGCCAGCGCGACGGCGACCGGGGCCATCCCAGCGGGGGACGCCTTCTGGGCGGCGAACGCCGGCGCGGCCGCGCCGGGGGCGGTCGCGTTGACCAGGACCGACACCGAGTTCGAGCCGCGGTTCGCGACCACGACGTCCGCCCGCCCGTCCCCGGTCACGTCGCCCACCGCCACCGCCACCGGCACCGCGCCCGTCGCGAGGGCCGTCTGCCTTCCGAACGCCGGCCGGGCCGCTCCGGGCCGGGTGGTGTTGAGCAGCACCGACACCGAGTTCGAGCCGCGGTTGGCGACCACGACGTCGACCCGCCCGTCGCCGTTCACGTCGGCGGCCGCCACCGCCACGGGTGCCGCGCCCGTGGCGAACGCGGCGTGCCGGGCGAACGCGGGCGTCAGCGCGCCCGGGGCGGTCGTGTTGAGCAGGACCGAGACGGTGTTGGACCCGGTGTTGGCGGTGACGATGTCGGGCCGGCCGTCGCCGTTCACGTCGGCGACCGCCACCGCGGCCGGTCCGGCCCCCACGGCGAACACGCGCCGCGGGGCGAACGTCAGCGCCGCGGCCCCCGGCGCGGTCGTGTTCAGCAGCACCGAGACCCCGTTCGTGATCGAGTTGGCGACGATCAGGTCGAGCTTGCCGTCGCCGTTCACGTCCGCGACCGCGACCGCATCGGCCCCCTTCCCGGCCCCGACGGACTGGCCCGGGGCGTACGCGGCCGGCGGCCCGAACGAGTCGATCACCCCGGTCAGGCTGACCGAGAAGTCGCGCGAGTCCTCGGCGAAGTTGGTGGGGAGGACCGAAACGGGGATGCGCTCCGCGGCCGACCCCGCGGGGAAGAACAGCGTCCCGCTCGCCGGCGTGGCCTGGTAGTTCGTGCCGGCCGCGGCGGTGCCGCCGGTGACCGTGTACCCGACCGTCACCTGCTGCGTGAGGTCGCCGGTCCGCGTGACGACCACGCCCGCGGCACCGGCGTTGAGCGCGAACGTGGCGTCGGCCACCGACAGGGTCGCGGCGGGGGTGACGCGCTCTTCGAGGGACACCAGCGACAGCCGGGCGCCCCGGCTCGCGTGCCGTTGGGGGTTCCGGTGGGGCGTTCGGTGGGGGAGAGGTGCGAGGGCGCGCAGCCACCAGGGTAACGGCATCCGACGATCCTCCGCACGCCTCGGGGCCTCCCCCGCACTCGTCCGCCGCGCAGGGTAACTGGAGAGATTAGGATAACAGTCCGGCCCGCCCCCGGGTCATGACAAGATCATGAAAGTGCGGATTCGCGCGGTCGCACCGGTCGCGCCTTTCCACCCGTCCGCACCTTGACCGGGCGGCGGCACGGGCGGACACTGGTCCGGGTCCGGCGAACACGCCCACGGGAACTCCGCGATGCGTCTCCTTGCCCTGATTGTTGCGGCCGCGGTTGCGCCGCCCGCGTCCGCCGCGGACCCCAGGCCCGCGATCGCCGACGTCCGCCACGACCCGGCCCAGCCGAAGCCGGACGCCGCGGTCCTAGTCAGCGCGCGCGTCGCCGGCGCGACCAAACCGGTTCTCAAGCTCCAGGCCGTCGCGCCCGGGAGGTACGTCCGCAGGGCCGACGCCGAGTACGAGAAGGACTGGACCGACCTGCCGATGCGCGACGACGGCAAGGAGGGCGACGCGAAGGCCGGCGACGGCGTGTTCTCCGTTCGCGTGCCGGCGTCGTTCCAGAAGCACCGCTGGCTCCTGCGCTACCGAATTGTTGCGGCCGACGCCGCGGGCAAAGAGGTACGGGCTCCGGCCGCGGACGACACGTGCCCGAACTTCGCGTGGTGGTGCGACGCCGGCCCGGCCGCGTGGTCCGGCTCCCGCGAGCCCGGCAAGACGCCGGCCGTTACGTTCCCCGCGGCGTTCTTTGGGACGCTCCAGTCGCTGCACCTCATCGCCCGGGCCGAGGACGTGACCAAGAGCCAGTGGGACGGCAACTTCCACAAGCAGAAGCAGCAGGGCACGCTCGTGTACCGCGGCGTGGTGTACGACCACGTCCAGTTCAGCAACCGCGGCCAGGGCAGCGCGCACATCGCCGGCAAGAACAAATGGGGGCTGAAGTTCAATAAGGGGCACGACGTGCCGATGGTCGACCACGACGGCGTGCCGTTCCCGGCCCCGATCGACAGCCTGAACCTGAACCCCGGCGGGTCCACCCCGTACCTCCCGGTCCACCGCGGCATCTCCGGTCTCGACGAGGTGCTGGCGCTCCGGGCGTACCGGCTCGCCGGAGTCCCGGCCCCGCTCGCGACGTGGGTGCAGTGGCGGGTCGTCGCCACGCCCGAGGAGGTGTCCGCGAAGGACCAGTTCGCCGGCGACCTGTGGGGGCTGTACGTCGCGGTCGCCGACATGGAGCCGAAGCTCCTCGCCGACCGCAAGCTCGCCGACGGACTCGTGGTCAGCGTGCAGAGCGGGGTCAAGCACGTCCCGAACGGGATGGCCGCCGACGCCGCCCCGAAGGAGTGGGAAAAGTTCCTCGCCGGGGTGCGGTCGAGCCCCAAAGAG
The DNA here is from genome assembly GCF_051859125.1 of Gemmata sp. Lineage (NCBI taxonomy): Bacteria > Pseudomonadati > Planctomycetota > Planctomycetia > Gemmatales > Gemmataceae > Gemmata > Gemmata sp. Next base: position 55,510 of record NZ_JBHYGG010000068.1, on the reverse strand, counting down.
GACTGGTGGCGCAAGAACCTCGACCTGCCCGCCTACTACAGCTTCCATTCGCTGAACCGCCTCGTCGGCAACGTCGACCTGCGGCCCGACGGCAACCACGGGTACTACCGCCACCCGGACGGCCGCTGGGCGCCGATCCCGTGGGACATGGACATGACCTTCGTGCCGCGGCACCACCAGCCCGGCCACATCGAGGCGATGAACTGCCTGAAGCACCCGGCGATCGCGCTGGAGTACCGCAACCGGGCGCGCGAGGTACTCGACCTGTTCGCGGCCGACGGCACCGACCGCGGCGGGCAGGTGGGGCAACTCGCGGCCGACCTCGCGGTGGCGCTGACCCCAAAGGGGTACGCCGTGGACTGGCCGCGGCTCGACGAGGCCCGGTGGAACATGCACCCGCGGATCAACCCGAAGAACGGGTACTTCGTCAACCCGGCCGAGGGCGGGTACTTCGGCGGCCCGTTCAAGCGGACACTGGCGACCGCGGACTTCGCCGGGTTCCGCAAGTACCTCGTGGACTTCTGCACCGACTCGCGGCCGACGAAGAACTACGCGCCCAACGACGGCGACCAGCGGGGGTACGGCTGGGGCTACCTCGCGCACGAGGCGAGGGACGACAAGATCCCCGCGAGGCCGACCGCGGACCGGCCCGGCGGCAAGCTCACGTTCGGGGCGTCGGCGTTCGCCTCGCCCGCGGGCCACAAGGCCGCGGCGGTCGAGTGGCGGGTCGGCCGCGTCGGCCAGCGCGGCTGGTACGAACTCGCCGACCACTGGCGGTCCGTGGTCGAACCGGGCAAGGTCATCGAGATCCCCGCGGAGGTGTTCAAGGAGCCCGGCGAGTACCGGGTCCGCGCCCGCTGGCGCGACGACAGCGGCCGGTGTAGTCACTGGAGCGCCCCGGTCGCCGTGAGCGTGAAGTGACGCGGCCGACGTGTCGCTCGCTCGATTGCGGGCGTGATAGTTATGGGGAGTTGGGGGAGGGGTCTCCAGAAACGGTCTCTACTCCCCAGAACCATTCCGACACGGCCGCCCAGGTCGTCGCTGAGCGTCGTCTCGGGTGGGTGCCGATGCCCGGGTCGAGCGTCGTGTCGTCGGCGAGGGCGGGGCGGCAGGCCGGCACCGGCTTACCGGCCGCGGTCGCGGCGGACGGCCACCTTGCGGCCCCGCATCCGCACCCCGTTGAGCGCCTCGACCACGAAGTCGGCCGCCTCCTCGGGGACTTCGACCAGCGAGAACCGGTCGGTGACCTCGATGCCGCTGATGTCCCGGCCCGGGAGCCCGGCCTCGTTGGCGATCGCACCAACCAGGTCGCGCGGGGTGATCCCCGCCTCCCGCCCGAGGCCGATGAACAGCCGCGCCATGCCGGGGGCCGGGCCGCGGGGGCCGGGCCGCCGGGGACCGGACCCGGGGCCGGGGCCGCCGCGCTCGAACCGCTGGTCCTGGGGCGGGGGCGCGACCGGGATGTCGGCGTCCTCGACGTCGCCGCCCTCGGCCCGGTGGGCGAGCTTCACGGCCGCCAGCGCGACGTCCATGACGTCGAACTCGGCGGAGAGGGCCTCGACCACCACGCGGAACCGGTCCAGGTCGCCCTCGACGATCGCCCCGCGGAGCGCCTCGCGGGTGAGTTCGAGCCGGCGGGCGCGGAGGTCCGCGACCGTGGGGAGCCGGGCCGCCTCGATCCGCTGCCCGGTCGCCCGCTCGATGTTCCGCAGCATCCGGTGCTCGCGGGGCTCGGCCAGGGTGATCGCCACCCCCTCGCGGCCCGCCCGGCCGACCCGCCCGATCCGGTGGACGTAGGCCTCGACGTCGCACGGGACGTGGAAGTTGACCACGTGGGTCAGGTGCTCGACGTCGAGCCCGCGGGCGGCCACGTCGGTGGCGATGAGCAGGTCCGCGGTGCCGGCCCGGAACAGCCGCATCACCCGGTCCCGCTGGTCCTGGGCCATGCCCCCGTGGAGCGCCTCGGGCCGGTACCCGCGGGCCGCGAGCGCCTCGGTGAGCTCCTCGACCTCGGTCCGGGTGCGGCAGAACACGAGGGCGGCCGCCGGGGCCTCCAAATCGAGGACCCGGCCGAGGGCGGCGAGCTTGTGCTGCCGGGAGATGATGTACGCGGTCTGCCGGACCTTCGGGGCCTCGCCGGTCGGCACCGCTTCGCGGGCGACGTTCACCCGGACCGGGTCGGTCAGGTGCCGCTCGGCGATGGCCGCGATCCGGGGGGGCAGGGTCGCCGAGAACAGCATCGTCTGCCGGCCCTTCGGCGTGCCGCTGAGGATCGCCTCGATGTCCTCGGCGAACCCCATGTCGAGCATCTCGTCCGCCTCGTCGAGCACGACGGCGGTGACGTTCGCGAGGGCGAGGGTGCCGCGGCGGACGTGGTCGAGGGCGCGGCCGGGGGTCGCGACGACCACCTCGACGCCCCGCTCCAGCGCCCGCAACTGCTGCCCCATCGCCTGGCCGCCGTAGATCGGCAGGACCCGGACCCCGAGCGCCCGCCCGTACTTGTGGACCGCCTCGGCGACCTGCATGGCGAGTTCGCGGGTCGGCACCAGGATCAGGGCCGCCGGTCGGCCCTTCGGGGCGTCGGGCCGCGTCAGGCGGTGGAGCAGCGGGAGCGCGAACGCGGCCGTCTTGCCGGTCCCGGTGGCCGCCCGGCCGACCATGTCGCGGCCGGTGAGCAGCAGCGGGATCGCCTCGCGCTGGATGGGCGTCGGCTCCTCGTACCCGAGTTCGGTCAGCGCCGCGACCAGGCGGGGGTCCAGCCCGAGGGCGGCGAACCCGCCCACCGCGTCCGGTTCGGGCGTCGTCGGAACTGTTTCGGCTTCGGCCATGCTAACGACCCCGGGCGAGTACCTGTTGTCCGAACCGGACCCGCGTTCGGTATCGCGTGTGTGAATGAAAACAGCCCCTCGAAGAACGAGGGGCTGTTGCAGTAGCGGGGGCGAGGCTTGAACTCGCGACCCTTCGCTTATGAAGCGAATGCTCTAACCACTGAGCTACCCCGCCTCCTCAGGATCAATTTACAGCGTCGGCCGCGACTGACAAGACACACATCACGCAACTCGGTTCGGCCCGGCCCGCACATCCCGCCCGCCCCGCCCGAGTTCTGCCCGAAATTGCCTTTCGGAACCACCCGCACAGGCGGTAATCTGAACCCAACTCGCACCACCGCCGCCGAAGAGTCCTCCCAGGAGACGCTCTCCCACCATGCGCACCGCCACCCTACCCGCGCTCCTGCTCGCCCTCGGACTCGCCCCCCACGCCCCGCACCTCGCCGCCGCCCCGCCGCAACCGGCGGCTGAATTCTCACAGCCGCACTCGCCGCCGAAGCCCGAGCCGTTCCCGGTCAAGATGGTCGACCAGGGCGAGTTCAACCCCTCACTCAAGGGGTACTTCCTCCCCGAGGGGTTCAAGCTGGAGGTGGTGATCTCCGAGCCCGACACGATCAACCCCGTCGGCATGACGTTCGGCCCGGACGGCACGCTGTACCTCATGGAGTGGCGGCCCGACCCGGTCACCGGCGACAAGTGGTTCGAAGTCAAGGAGACGTTCCGGTACAAGGACGGCACGGCGCGCCAGGTCGCGACGATGAAGAAGTTCACGACCGACCTCATCAAGCAGTTCAAGCCGAACGCGGCCGGCAAGTTCGACCCGCCGAAGGTCATCATCTCGGAGGAGCTGCCGTCCACCGTGATGTACCACGAGGGGTGGCTGTACGTCACCGGCCGCGGCACCGTGCGGCGGTGGCGGCAGGGGGCGCAGGCCACGACCGGCGCGGGCGCGCCGAACCGCCCGGCCAACGCCAGCGACCCGTGGACCCTCCGGGAGACGATCGCCCAGGGGTTCTGCGGGTTCCACCACCACCAGGTGTCGGGCCTGACCATCGGCAACGACGGGATGCTGTACATCACCAGCGGCGACGACGACAACTACGCCGAGGGGTCCGACGGGAGCCGCGCCACGGTCCTCCGCACCGGGGCCGTGTTCCGGTGCAACCCGGACGGCTCGAACATGGAGGCGTTCTCGCTGGGCTACCGCAACCCGTACCGCGACCTCGCCTACGACGACCGGTTCAACCTGTTCCACGTCGACAACGACCAGGAGGACGGCAGCAAGTTCCAGGGGTGCCGGCTCATGCACGTCGCCGAGGGGACCGACTTCGGCTGGCGGCTCATGAACGGCGCCCGGTGCTGCCGGTCGGACTTCACCCGCGGGGCCGTCGCCGGCGAGCTGCCCGGAAAGGTGCCGCCGATGCTCAAGACCGGCCGGGGCTCGCCCGCCGGCCTGCTCATCTACAACGACACCTACCTGCCCGAGCAGTACCAGGGGCTCCTCTACTACCCGGACGTGTACCGGAAGCTGATCCGCGCCTACAAGGTCGAGCCCACCGGCGCGACGTTCAAGGTGACCGGCGAGTTCGAGTTCATGCGGAGCACCGACCCGCTGTTCCGCCCGTGCCAGATGGTCACCGGTCCGGACGGCGCGATCTACGTGTGCGACTGGCGGACCGACTCGGGCGGGGCCGGCAAGCTCTCCGGCGACGGGCAACACGGCCGCGTGTACCGCATCACCTGGGCCGGCACCAAGGACGCCCCCGCCCTGCCCCGCCGCGGCATGGACAGCTGGGCCAAGGTCCAGCAACTCCCGGACGACAAGCTCGTCGACGCGCTCGCGCTGCCGGACCTGACCGACCGCGTCGAGGCCCGCAAGGAACTCGTCCGCCGCGGCCCGAAGGCCCGCGACCTGGTGCTGAAGAAGCTCGTGTCCGGCGGGTTCGAGGCCGAGGCCCGGCTCCCGGCGCTCGGCGTGCTGCTGGCGCACTGGAGCGCCGACGTCGAGGACGTGTGCCGGCTGCTCGCGACCAACGACGGCTCGGTCGACGTCCGCCGGATCGCCATCGACGGTTTGGGGCTGCACGCCAAGCCGAAGGACGGCCGGGCGGTCGAGACGCTCGTGCGGGCCATCGGCGACCGCGAGCCGCCCGTCCGCCGGGCCGCGGCGATGGCCCTGGGCCGCGTCGGCGGCGAGGCCGCGCCGGGCGCGCTCGTCAGCGGCTACCTGGCCGACCACGACGGCGACCCGTACCTCCGCGACGGCTACCTCCGCGCCCTGGAGCGGCTCGGCAAGCCGGGGATCGACGCGCTGCTGGCGCTGGCCGCGTCCGGCGACAAGGAGCGCGAGCAGGCCGTCGAGGCGTTCCTGACGCTCCGCACGAAGCCGGCCGCCGACGCGCTGCCCGACCTGCTCCTGCGGCCCGACCTCACGGTCGCACAACGGGAAGCGCTGATCCGCTCGTTCACCAACTACCAGTTCGACCCGCCGCTGTCGCTCGACCCGCTCGCCGACTTCCTCGCCCGCCGCCCGAACGAACCGGCGAGTGTCGTGCAGGCCGCCGTGGAGGTGTTCGCCGCCAACGGCCAGAACAACCCGAAGGCCGTGTCGTTCGTTCTGGGGCTGCTCGCCAAACAGGACGAGGCCACGCGGCTCGTCGCGATCAAGGCGATCGAGGAGACCCGCATGTCGGCGGCGTCGCAGAACCTCGCCCAGGCTCTTACCACAGAGAACCGGTCCGAGGCCGAGCGGGTCGCGATCCTCAAGGCGCTCCGCGTCCTGGGCGACAAGAGCGTGGTGCCGAACCTCCAGGCGCTGCTGACCGGCGACAACCCGGCGGCGGTGAAGGCCGAGGCGCTGCGGTCCCTCGCCGGCCTCGACATCGCCGCCGCCCGCGGCACCGCCGAGAAGCTCCTCGACCAGTCCGACGAGAAGCTGCTCGGCGAGGCCGTCATCGTCCTCGCCAGCACCAAGCCCGGGGCGAAGCTCATCGCCGAGCGGTTCGTCGCCAAGAAGCTCCCCCGCGACTTCTTCCCGCAGGTCACCGACGCGCTCAAGAAGTTCGGCGACGACCCGGTCATGGCCAAGCTCCAGGCCGAGGTGCTCCGCGGCGGGCTCCTGCTGTCGCTGGAGCCGGGCCAGATCGACAAGGTCCGCAAGCTCGTGTCCGAGAAGGGCGACCCGAAGAAGGGCCGCGAGCTGTACCTGAACACGAAGCTGCTCGCGTGCGCCGCGTGCCACCGGCTCGAGGGGGTCGGCGGGAGCGTCGGCCCGGACCTCACGCGCGTCTGGGACACCATGACCGTCGAGAAGATGCTCGAGTCGATCGTCGAGCCGAGCAAGGAGATCAAGGAGGGGTTTCAGACGTACCGGGTCACGACGGCCGACGACCAGGTCATCACCGGGCTGAAGATCAAGGAGGACGCGAAGGAGGTGGTGCTGCGAGACGCCAACGGCCGCGACGTCCGGGTCGCGAAGGCCGACGTGGTCTCGCTCGCCCCGTCGAAGGTGTCGCTGATGCCCGACAACGTCGTGTCGCAGTTGAACTACGAGCAGTTCATCGACCTGCTCGCGTTCCTCAAGAGCCGCAAGGAGCAAGAGGGGTTGCGGGGGCAGGTGCTGGAGGCCGCGGTGGTGGGCGGGTTCTCTGCCGACGTGAAGGCCGACAAACCCGAGGTGAAGACCGACACTGCGTGGAAGCTGGTCTCCGCCGAGCCGAGCGGCAAGCTCGACCTGTCGCCGGTGCTGACCGGCGACGGCGGCGCGTACCTGCGGGCATACGTGTTCTCGGAGAAGAAGCAGTCGGCGGCCGGCACGGTCGCCACGGCCGGTGCGGTGCGGCTCTGGGTCAACGACGCGGCTGCCCTGAGTCCGGTCGCCGCGGCCCCGAACGGTGCGGCCGTCGAGACGCCGTTCACCGCCGAGTTGAACCCGGGCTGGAACGTGCTTCTGGTGAAGCTGGCGGGCGCCGGTAAGCCGGCGACCCTCGCCATCCGCCTCGCCGGCGACGGCCTGCGAACGGCCGGCACCCAGGCGGAACTCCCACCGGCACCGAAGTAACAAAGAGTGTTGGGAGTGTTGGAAGTGTTGAGAGTGTTTGGGATCGGTGTTCCGGGTACCCAAACACTCTCAACACTTCCCACACTCCCAACACGCGCAAGGTCAGATGATGCCGCCGTGGATGCGTTCCGGCGTCAGGTGGCTCGGCTGGTCGTTGAACCAGAACCGCCGCCACTCGTTCTTGATCTGGCGCAGGTCCTCGGACTGGTACAGCAACTGCTGCATCCGCTCGTCCGGGTTGCTCGAGTACTGGTTGAGCAGGCAACCGGAGTTCGCCGCCAGAGCGGTGACCGCGAACACCCCCAGAATCAGCTTGCGGACCATGACGGCCTCCGTGGCGGGAGCTTCCCGAAGCCGCACGCGGTGGGCGACCCTGTTCCCCCACAGGGCCGCCCACACGCGAGGGCTGTACCCTTAATATCGGCACCGCCCGCACCGCCCTTGAAACCGTTCCGAATTTTCTGACCCGTTTCTCCCGCCCGACCCGCTCCGGCGGCACAACGCACGAGCCGCCGGGGGTCCGCACTCGTGATGCGGGGCCGCCGGCGGCTCGTGCCGGGTCGTGTGGACCGTTATCCGTCCGAGCCCGAGCGCCGAGCGAGGGGGTGCGTGAACCCTCGCTCGGCGCTCGGGCTCGGACCAGTGAACCCTCGCTCGGCGCTGGGCTCGGACCAGACGAAGCGCTCGCCCGGGACACGCTTCAACCGGATGCGGCGTCAGTAGTCGGCGTTGAAGCGGATGCCGAGGGCAGTGAAGTCGCCCGGGAGGCGGCCCGCGGAGTCGTTCGGGTTGAAACCCCTCGACATCCAGCTCACGTTCGTCTGCACCCGGGCGTTCGACGTCAGGTACCAGTTCACCGCCCCCGTGACGCCGTGGGCGGTGCCGCCGTTGATGCCGCCGTGGGTCAGGTCCACGTAGTCGTACCGGACGCCGACCTCCCACGCCCCGGTGTCGAACAGCCACCGCCCGTCCTCGCCCTTGAGGAACCGGAACCGGTTACTGGGGACGACGCGGGCGTACCCGGGCCGCTCCTTGATGTACCCGCGGTGGTCGGGGGTCAGGAATCGGAGCACCTCGATGTACGCGCCCGACGCGAAGTAGGTGCCGCGGGCCTTCGCCCCGTCCGGGAGCGCGCCGTCCGGGCCGGGCAGGCCGCCGGTGAAGGCGTTGGTGATCGAGCACAGGGTGCCCTCGGCCGCGAACGTCCACGGGCCGCACGCGCCGGCGAGTTCGAGGTTGTAGATCTGCTGCCCGTCGCGGCTGAACACGACCCCGCTGTCCACGATGTTCGGCACTTGGAACCCGCTCCCGACGCGGACGTTGGGCCGGGCCCGGAGCCGCACCGCGTTCTGGCTCAGGTTCCGGTAGCTGGCGTCGAACCCGACGTGGCCCCACAGTTCCGCGTCCTCGTTCCACAGCGGCAGGCACGTGACCCGGGCGTCGTACACGTAGTTCCCGTCGCCGATGGTCGCGAACTGGCGGTTGCTGAACGAGTTCTGCTGGAAGAACCCGAACAGGGTGTACGCCCGGCCGTTGAAGTAGTTGTTTGCCATCGTGATGCCGTTCGAGAAGTTCGTGTTGCTGTTGAACGCCTCGAACATGAGCCCGCGCTCCATCCACACCTGGAACGTGTCCGCGGTGGCGGTCACGAAGTTCAGGCTCTCGCGGTGCCGGCCGACGCGGAAGTTGCCGTGGAACGGAAGCTTGGTCAGGCCGATGTAGACCTCGTTGAACCCGATCGTCTCGGCCGGGTCGAAGTTGGTGAGCACCGGGTTCGCGACCCCGGCCGCGTTGTCGATGCCCAGGGTCCGCTGCCGCAGGTCGGTCGCGTTGGCGAACTCGTACTGCGCGAAGAACTCGATCTGCTCGTACGCGAGGCCCGAGATCCGGAGCCGGGCGCGGCGAAAGTCCATGCCGTCTTGAAGCGCCAGGTTCGGGTCGATCAAGCTGTTGAACTCGCCGATCGAGTTCTTCAGCGCCGGGTCGACGCTGTACCACCCCATGTCGAACTGGGTGACGCCCCCGACGTGCATCTTGAAGTTCTTGTCGGCCGACTCGAACTGGAGCCCGTTGTTCCACTTCGCGGTCATGCGGCGGTCGAGGGCGTCCTTGACCTTCTTGTCGGCCTCGGCCTTCTTGGCCTTCTCCTCGCGGTCCTTCAGCATCTGCTCGACGAGCCGCTTCACGTCCTCGTTGGTCACGGGCGTGGGCGCGGGCAACTCCGCTCCCGGCGGTGCGGCCGCGGGCAGTGGATCGGTCGGCGCCACGGGCGGCACGTCCTGGGCGGACGCGATCGTGGCGGCGATGAGGGCCGCGAGGAGCGCGAGCGGCACAGCGCCCGTTCGGCCGTGAGGAAACGGCATGGGCATCAACCCCGTCGTGGGTGCGTACAGAGAGTGGCCGCGGAGTACCGGTGGTGAACCACGGGGTCAACCCGAGCCGCAGGGTTCCACCTCCGGTCGCTCACGCTGCCGACTCGCCTAAATTCGCACGCGCCCCCGCCCCCTCACCAAGTTCCCCCGCTCACGGCGATCGGGTATAACTTCCCGTACCTGCCCGGTTCCGCTCCCTTCCCCACACGCTGGTCTCCCAATGCGCTGCCACGCCGCCCTCCTCGCCGCTGTGCTCCTCGCTCCCCCACTCGCGGCCGCCGAGCCGCCGAAGGGGTTCGCCCCGCTGTTCAACGAGAAGAACTTGGAGGGCTGGCACGGGTGGGCGATCCACGACAAGGGCGCGACCCCCGCGGACCTCGCCAGACTTTCGCCCGAGGACCGTGCCAGCAAAGTCGACGCCTGGACCGCGGACGCGATGAAACACTGGAGCGTGCAGAGCGGCGAGTTGGTGAACGACGGCAAGGGCGCGTACCTCGCCACCGCGAAGGAGTACGGCGACATCGAGTTGCTGATCGAGTACAAGACCGTCGCCAAGGCCGACAGCGGCATCTACCTCCGCGGCACCCCGCAGGTCCAGATCTGGGACGCGACCCAGGTGTTCGACCCGAAGAACCCGACCCGCAGGCCGCACCTCGGCTCCGGCGGGCTGTTCAACAACGCGCCCGACGCCGCCGGCCGCGACCCGCTCGTCGCCGCCGACAAGCCGTTCGGGGAGTGGAACAGCTTCCGCATCCTCCAGGTCGGCGAGCGCACCACGGTGTACCTCAACGGCAAGCTCGTCGTGGACGCGGCCCGCATGGAGAACTTCTGGGACCGCAAGCTGCCGCTCCCGCGGGCCGGGAAGATCCTGCTCCAGACGCACGGCGGCGAGATCCGGTGGCGGAACCTGTTCGTCCGCGAGATCCCCGCAACCGAGGCCAACGAGTTGCTCGCGAAGCGGGCCGCGACCGGGTTCGAGAGCGTGTTCAACGGCAAGGACTTCACCGGCTGGGAGGGCGCGCTCGAGAACTACGAGGTGGCCGACGGCGCGATCGTGTGCAAGCCGAAGAAGGGCGGGAACGTCGTCACGCGGGCCGAGTACGGCGACCACGTGATCCGGGTGGAGTACAAGCTCCCGGCCGGCGGCAACAACGGGCTGGCGATCCGCACCCCGACCGCCGCGGCCCACGCGGCGACCGAGGCGATGTGCGAGCTGCAGATCCTCGACGACACCGCCCCGAAGTACGCGAAGCTCGACCCGCGGCAGTTCAACTGCTCGGCCTACGGCATGGTCGCGGCGCACCGCGGCCACCTGCGGCCGGTCGGCGAGTGGAATTTCCTGGAGGTGACCGTGAAGGGCTCGACGCTCGTCGCGGAACTGAACGGCACCCGCGTCCTCGACTGCGACCTGGGCACTGTGACCGAGTTCAAGGACAACCAGAAGCACCCGGGCAAGGACAACGCGAAGGGCCGCTTCGGCTTCGCCGGCCACAACGACCCGGTGGCGTTCCGCAACATCGCGATCAAGGCGATGGAAGAGAAGAAGTGAATTGGACGTTGGAGGTGGGAGATTGGGAAAGCCCTTCTCTCCAACCTCCCATCGCACCCGCGTCACACTGCGGTGCGGATGTGACGAGGAGGGAGAAGTGAATGGGAGAATGGAAAGAGCGGTCTTTCCAACCTCCCATCCCCAACGTCCGATCTCCAGATCAGAAGTCCCACGTCTCGACCCCGGGCTTCTTCTTGCGGGGCCGCGGGGCGGCCGGGCCGTCCGCGTCGGCGTGCTCGACCACGACCCGCGGGGGTCGCGGCGCGGGAGCCTTCCGCACGATCGGCGGCGCGTCGTCGCCGTCCGTGTCCTCGGCGGCCGCGTCCGGTGCGTCGTCGGTGGAGGTGCGGCGGCCGCCGCCCTCGCCCTTCGCCCGCAGCATCAAGTTGATCGCCACCTCGGGGAACGGCAGGTTGTCGCGGAGCGTCTTCGTCAGGTAGCGGATGTACGTCTCCTCGAACAGCTCCGGGCCGTTGGTGAACAGCACGATCGTCGGCGGGTACACGCCGATCTGGGTCGCGTAGAAGATCTTCGGGGTCTTGCTCCCCTGCAGCGGCGGCGCGGTCGCCTCGACGGCCGCCCGGACCACCCGGTTCAGGTCGCCGGTGCTCACCCGGGTGCCGGCCTGCTTGTGCAACTGGATCGCGAGCTGGAGCAGCCGCAGCACGTTCTTGCCGCTCTTGGCGGTGATGAACGCGATCGGCACGTGCTCGAGCATCGGGAACATCTTGCGGACGTAGTCGGCCATCTTCTCGGTCGACATCGCGTCCTTGACGAGGTCCCACTTGTTGACGACGAAGATCGCCGGCTTGTGCTCGTTGACGATGTACTGGGCGAGCTGCTTGTCCACGCGGCCGACCCGGTGCCGGGCGTCGAAGAACTGGAGCACCACGTCGGACCGGCGGATCGACCGCTCGGCCCGGTGGCTGCTGTAGTACTCGACGCTGGTGGCCATCGAGGTCTTCTTCTGCACCCCGGCCGTGTCGATGGCGAGGAACGTCTTGCCGTCCCGCTCGAACAGCACGTCGATGCTGTCCCGCGTGGTGCCGGGCACCTCCGAGACGATGACCCGGTCGCTCTCGGCGAGGCTGTTGATGAACGTGCTCTTGCCGACGTTGCGGCGGCCCACGGTGGCGATCTTCAGCGCCGCGTCGGCCGGGGGCAGCTCATGCGTGTCGGCCGGGAGCTTGGCGAACACGGCCTCGAGCAGCTCGCCGCGGCCGAGCTTCTGGTCGGCGCTGACGGTGAGCGGCTCGCCGTACCCGAGCGCGTTGAACTCGCCGGCCTGCTGGCCGATCTTCTCGGTGTCGGCCTTGTTGGCGACGAGCACGACCGGCTTGTGGATCGCCCGGAGCCGGTTCGCGACGTCCTGGTCGAGCGGGGTGACGCCGTCCCGCACGTCCACCACGAACACGACCACGGACGCCGAATCGATGGCGACCTGGATCTGCCGCTCGACGTCGGCGGTGAGGTCGTCGACGTCGACGATGCCGATCCCGCCCGTGTCCATCAACTCGAAGAACCGGTCCTGGTACTCGATGACCGTGGCGACCCGGTCGCGGGTCACGCCCGCGGTCGGGTCCACGATGCTGATCCGCCGGTTGGCGAGCCAGTTGAACAGCGACGACTTGCCGACGTTCGGCCGGCCGACGATCGCTACGGTGGGAAGGGCCATCTCTTCGAGTCCTCGAGTCGTCACGTTGTCGGGTCATCAGGTCGGGCGGCAACCGTTCGTCTTCGACCCGAAGACCTGACGACTTGCGGACCTGACGACGAAGTTCACCAGGCGGTGTACCCGCCGTCGACCACCAGCGTCGCGCCGGTGACGTAGCTGCTGGCGTCGCTCGCCAAGAACACGGCGGCGGGGCCGAGTTCCGCGGGCTCTCCGAGCCGGCCCATTGGCACGTGCGCCTCGAACGTGGCGCGGAGCTCGGGCTTCTCGGCGTACCACTTCTGGTTCGGCTCGGTCAGGAACCCGCCGGGGGCGATCGCGTTCACCCGCACCCCGCGGGGCGCCCAGTCGGCGGCCAGCGCCCGGGTGAGCCCGCCGAGCGCGGCCTTCGCGGCCTCGTAGTGCCGGCCGCCGATCCCCTTGATGGCGACCGGCCCGGCGACGCTCGTGACGTTGATGACCGACCCGCGGCCCCGCTGGAGCATGAACCGGCCGATCCGCTGCGCGCACACCAGGGCGCTGGTCAGGTTCAGGTCGAACAGCCGCTTCCACTCCTCGACCGGGAAGTCCTCGGTGGCCACGTCCACGCGGCGGCCGCCGACGTTGTTCACGAGCACGTCGAGGGGGCGGTTCAGTGCCAGCGCCTGGTCGCACACGGCCGCCGCAACGTCCGGCTGGCTCACGTCGGCGACGATCACCCCGACCCACCGGCCGAGCATCGCCATCTCCCGGGCGGCCCCGTCGAGGGCCGCCTCGTCGCGGCCCACGAGGATCAGGTCGGCCCCGGCCTCGGCGAGCGCCCGGGCCATCGCGCGGCCCAGCCCGCGGCTCCCGCCGGTGACCAGGGCCGTGCGGCCGTCGAGTCGGAACTTGTCGAGAACGCCCATCGTGACCCGTTTCCCCGGAGAGTCGAACAAGGTTATGATACCGCGCTGGGGAATTCTGATTCACGAACCCGAAGGTTCTGTCCCCTTTTTGCTGGCGGCGCGGGCGGGAGGGTGGTCGCGTGGCGAGGTGCGACGAGGGCTACCGGTGCGGGGTGTGCGGCCGCGACGTCGAGGCCATCGCGGACTCCGACCTGTACCTGCGGTACGTGCTCGGCGAGGTGCCGCTGGAGGTGCTCCACCGCCTCCCCGAGCGGCACGTCCGGTGCAACCCGGCGCTCGCGCAGTACGTCGCCGACCCCGCGTTCGAGCCGGTGCCGTGCGACGGCCCGTTCGGGAAATCGAACCTCGACCCCGCGTTCGTCGCTGATGAGGAGCGCCGCGTCACCCGCGGGTGGCGGCGGCTGCAAGCGATCCCCCGGCTCGGGCTGACCGTGCCGGAGTACCCGTTGAGCGTGACCCCCGACCCGGAGGAGGCGTGATGAAGGCGTTCAATGTGCTGGCGGCGCTCGTGCTGGTCGCGCCCGGCGTGCGGGCGGACGTGGAGTCCGGCCCGAAGGCCGGGGAGAAGGTGCCGGCGCTCAAGGCGTTCGGCGTGGTCGGCTCGGTCGAGGGCAAGGAGGCCGACTTCGCCGCCGACCGCAAGGACGCGCCGACGGTCTACCTGTTCGTGAAGGCCGAGGACGGCGGGCTCCCCGTCGGCGGCCGCCCGCTCGGGCGGTTCATGAAGGCGCTCGACACCGAGGCCGGTAAGCTCGACGGCGTCGCGGTCGTGGCCGTGTGGCTCGGCGACAAGGCGTTCGACAAGCACAAGGAGTACCTGCCGAAGATCAACATGTCGCTGAAGTTCGAGAGGACCTCGCTCGCGGCGTTCGACGGCGACAAGGCCGGCCCGAACAACTGGGCCGTGAACGCCGACGCACACCTGACGGCCGTGGTCGTACACAAGGGCAACGTGGTGAAGTCGTTCGCCTACGAGTCGGTGAACGAGACCGACGTGACGGCCGTGGTCAACGAGTTGAAGAAGGCGACCGACAAGAAGTGAACGGCCTGTCGAGCCCGGAGCGTGAGCGACCGGAGTGGCGGCGCGCACGCTCCCAGCTCGCCGAACACGCGAGGAGCGTTCGCGTGGAGATCCGCATCGCGGGCTACGTCGCGGCGAGCCTCACGCTCGAACGCGAACCGGCCCGGTGGCACGCGCTGGTCATGCTCGACTCGGACGTGCGAGAAACCGACTTCGTCCCGGCGCACACCCGCTCGCACCTGTTCCTGCGGTTCGTTGACATCGAGGAACCCCGCGAGAGCAAGCACCTCCCCAGCAAGTCGCTGCTCCGGGACGCGCTCCAGTTCGCACACGGGAAAGACAAGCTGCTCGTGAGCTGTCGGGCGGGCCGGGGCCGCAGCGTTGCCGTGGGGTACACGATTGCGTGTCAACAACTCGGAGTCGCCGAGGCGGTCAAGTTCCTGGACCCGACCCGGCACCGCCCGAACCAGTTGGTCGTCCGGCTCGGATCGGAACTCCTCGAAGACTCGACGGCGCTTACCGAGTTCGAGCGGTGGCGACGGGACAACGCGAACGTGCGCCTGTCGGACTTCTACGACGCCATGGAGCGGGAGTTCGACGCGCTCGAAGCCCAGGGCGCGACGAACAAGATCTGCGTGCCCCGTTCGCACCGACGGTGACGAAGAGAACGCGACGCCCCGGAACCGTCAAGGTCCGGGGCGTCGCGTTTACCTCAACCTCACACCAAATGGGCTCACGTCAGCGTCACGCTCGACAGGAAGTCGGCGTTCGCCTTGTGCTTGCTCAGTTGCTTCAGCAGCAGTTCCATCGCCTCGACCGGGTTCATGTCCGACAGGATCTTGTGCATGATGTACACGAGCCGCAGTTCGTCCTCGGAGCGGAGCAGCTCCTCCTTACGGGTGCCCGAGCGGTTCACGTCGATCGCCGGGTACACGCGGCGGTCCACCATGCGGCGCTCGAGGTGCAGCTCCATGTTGCCCGTGCCCTTGAACTCCTCGAAGATCACGTCGTCCATCTTCGACCCGGTCTCGATCAGCGCCGTGGCGAGGATGGTCAGCGAGCCGCCCTCCTCGATGTTGCGGGCCGCGCCGAAGAACCGCTTCGGCTTGTAGAGTGCCGTCGCGTCGAGGCCGCCGGAGAGGAGCTTGCCGGAGCCCGGCGACACGGTGTTGTACGCGCGGGCGAGCCGGGTGATCGAGTCGAGGAAGATCACCACGTCTGTGCCGTACTCGACCAGCCGCTTGGCCTTCTCGATCACCATCTCGCTGACCTGGACGTGCCGCTCGGGCGGCTCGTCGAACGTGCTGCTTACCACCTCGACCCGCGGGCCGAGGACGGTGCGGCTCATGTCCGTCACCTCCTCGGGCCGCTCGTCGATGAGCAGCACGATGACGTAGCACTCCGGGTGGTTCTTGATGACCGAGTTGGCCATCTTCTGGAGCAGCACCGTCTTGCCGGTCCGCGGCGGCGCGACGATGAGCCCGCGCTGGCCCTTGCCGATCGGCGTGATGAGGTCGATCACCCGCGTGTTCAGTTCGGTCGAATCGGTCTCGAGCCGCAGCCGCTCGTCCGGGTGGAGCGGGGTCAGGTCGTCGAACACGACCTTTTGCGTCAGCAGGTCCGGCTCGAAGTAGTTGATCGCCTCGACGCGGAGCAGCGCGAAGTACCGCTCGTTCTCCTTGGGCGGGCGGATCTGGCCGGCGACGACGGCCCCGGTGCGGAGCCCGAACCGGCGGATCTGCGACGGCGAGATGTAGATGTCGTCCGGGCACGGGAGGTAGTTGTAGTCCGGGCTGCGGAGGAACCCGAACCCGTCGGGCAGCACCTCCAGGGTGCCCTCGCCGAACATGAGCCCGTTGGCCTTCACCCGCTCCTTGAGGATGCGGAAGATCAGGTCCTGCTTCTTGAGGCCGACGAGTTCCTCCTTGGGAATGTTCTCGTCGCGGGCGGCCTTCTGCAGTTGCACGATGGTCATGTGCTGCAACTGCGTGATGTACGTGTTCCCCTTCTTGATCTCCTCGTACCGGGAGTTGGTCTCGGCGTCGAACCCGTGCTCGTTCGGGTCGACGCGGCCGCCCTCGGCGCGCGGGTGCTCGGGCCGCACGGGCTCGGGGCGGTGCGGCGGCGCGGGTCGCGCGGGGGGCTCGTGGCGCACGGGCTCGGGCCGCTCGGCGCGTTCCGGCCGGGCCGGCGGCTCGGGCCGGGCCGGTTCCGCGGGTGCCTCGGCGCGGGGAGCGGGGCTCGGGCGCTCGGCCCGCGGGGCGGGCGGCGGTTCCGGGACCGCGGCCTCCGGGGCCGGGGCCGGTTCCTTCGCGCGCACCGGGGCGGGCACGTCCACGATCCCGGTGGAGAACCCGTCGTCGTCCGCCGCGGCGGCCACCGGCCGCGGCTCCTCGACGGGGGCGTCGGTGCTCTTTCGCGCCCGGGGGCGCGTGGTGCGAACGGGCTTGGCGGGTTCGGCTTTCGTATCGGACATGGGAGTTACAACCTCAGCGGCGGGCGATCCAGAAGGCGGGTTCCGGCCTGCCGCGGGCGGGAGAGCGGTCGCGCTCCTTGAACGCCGGCGGCACTGCGGCTACAGACCGGAACCAACTCGGGGCGGGGTGGGAGGCGGGGCGGCTATTCCGGGGCCGGTGCGCCGCGGGCGGCGCCCTCGACCGCCGGCCCGATCCGCACCCCCCACTTCCCCAACAGACGATCCACGTGCTCCTGCAATTCGACCGGACCGGCGTCGTTCACGAGTATTTCATCGGCCCGCGCCCTCTTCTCGTCGGCGGGCCACTGGGCCGCCTCGCGGGCGGCCAGGTCGGCCTCCGTCCAGCCACTGCGAGCGGCGAGGCGGGCCAATCGAACGTCGCGGGGCGCGTCGACGTAGGCGATGCGGTCCATGTTCGCGTGCCACCCGGCCTCGAACAGCACCGCCGCGTCCACGACCACGAACGGAACGGCCGGGTGCGTCATCGCGCTTTCGATCGCGGCCGCGCACCGGGCGGTGATCCACGGGAACACCATCCCTTCGAGTGCGCGGCGCTCGTCGGAGTTCCCGAACACGACCCGGCCGAGTTCGCGGCGGTCGAGGGAGCCGTCGGGCTTGCACACCCCGTTGCCCCACCGCCCCGCGGCGGCGGCCAGTACCTCGGGCTGCCGCAGCGCCTCGTGGCCGAGCGCGTCGGCGTCGATGACGAGCCCCCCGCGGAGAGCAAAGCACCCGGCGGCCGTGCTCTTCCCGGCCCCGATGCCGCCGACCAGCCCGATCACCGGCTTCGGCCCGTGCTTGAACTGGTGGGCACTGTTTGGCGCCTGCTGGTTAGACATCGCTCACGTCCAGCCAGTTCGGGCCGGCGGCCACGTCCACGCGCAGCGGCACGTCCAGTTTCATCGCGCCCGCCATTTCCTCGCGGGCCAGGGCGGCCAGTTCGGCCACCTCACCGGGCGGGGCTTCAAAGACCAGTTCATCGTGGACGGTCAGAAGCATTTTCGACTGCAACTTCCGGGCCGCGAGCCGGTCGCGGACCGCGAGCATGGCCTTCTTCATCAGGTCGGCGGCCGACCCCTGGATCTCCATGTTGATCGCCTCGCGCTCGGCGTTCCCGCGGCCGCGGTAGCTCGAGTTCGGGTTGATCGCGTCCGGGCTGAACGTCCGCTTCCGCCCGAGGATCGTGCCGACGACGCCCGTCTCGTGCGCGTTCGCGAGCAGCCGCTGCTGGTAGTCGAGCACCTTCGGGTACCGGGCGAAGTACGTGTCGATGAACTCCTCGGCCTCCTTCCGCGGGATCGCGAGCCGCACCGACAGGCCGGTCGCGCTCATCCCGTACAGGACGCCGAAGTTCACCGTCTTCGCCACCCCGCGCTGCGCCTTCGTGACCCCCTCCTCTGCCACCTTGAAGATCTGCGCGGCGACGGCGGTGTGGACGTCGCGGTCGGCGGCGAACGCGGCCCGCAGCGTCTCGTCCCCGCTGAAGTGGGCCAGCAGCCGCAACTCGATCTGCGAGTAGTCGGCGGCCACCAGGGTCCACCCCTCGCGGGGCACGAACGCCCTGCGGAGCTGTGCCCCCTGCTCGGTCCGGGCCGGGACGTTCTGCAGGTTCGGGTCGCTCGAACTCAGTCTCCCGGTCTCGGCCGCGGTCTGGTTGAAGGACGTGTGAACCCGGTGCGTGTCCGGGTTCACGATCGCCGGCAGCACGTCCACGTAGGTGTTCTTGAGCTTCGTCACCTGGCGGTACGCGAGGAGCCGCCGCGGCAACTCGTGGCCCAGCGCCGCGAGCCGCTCGAGCGACTCCTGGTCGGTGCTCGGCTCGTTCTTGATCCCCGTGCGCTTCTGGACCGGGAACTTCTGCTCCTCGAACAGCACCTTCTGGAGTTCCTTGAGCGACGCGATGTTGAACTCGCGGCCCGCGAGCGCGTGGACCTCCTTCACGAGGCCGGCGACCTCGGCCGCCATCTCGACGCCGAGGTTTTGGAGGAACGGCACGTCGACGCGGATGCCGGTGCGCTCCATCTCCGCCAGCACGCCGACGAGCGGCAGTTCCAACTGCTCGTACAGGTCGCGGAACCCGGCGCTTACAAGTTCCGGCTCCAGGCGGGCGGCGAGCTGGAAGGCGGTGTCGGCATCCTCGCACGCGTACTTGCCCACCGTGGCCGCGGGCACCTTGTCCATCGTGGTCTGCTTCTTACCCTTCCCAATCAGCTCGCTGATCTTGATATTCGTGTGGCCCAAATAGTCACGGGTCAGGTCGTCGAGACCGTGCGCCCGCGCCCCGGGGTGGAGCAGGTAGTGCGCGATCATCGAGTCGCCGGCCACGCCCCGAAGGTCTACGCCGTTCGCCGCGAGGACGATCGCGTCGAACTTGACGTTGTGGTTCCGCTTCTCGACCGCGGCGTCCTCGAAGACCGGCTTCAGCGCGGCGAGCGTGGCGTCCGGGTCGAGCTTCGGGTCGTCGGCCGGCGCCCGAACGGGGAGGTAGTGCGCCTTCCCCTTCTCCCAGCAGAAGGCGTAACCGACGATCTCCGATTGCAGTGGGTCGAGGCCGGTCGTTTCGAGGTCGAAGACGAGCGCCTTCTGGGCCTTCAACTCCGGGAGGAACGCCGCGAACCGCTCCGGCGTGTCGACGAGTTGGTACCCCGAGAAGTCCCAGTTGTCGGCGGGTTGCGGCGGCTCGGGCGGCTCGGCCGCGGGCGCGTCCCCGGCCGCGGGCGCTTCGCCCATGAGCGTGTCGAACAGGCTCGGGCCGGTCGGTGCGGCGGCCGCTTTCTTGCCGCGGGGGGCACGGGCCGGCTTACCAGGGGCCGCCTTCCGCTCGCCCGCGGGGGCAAGGCCTGCGACTTCCAGCGCCGCCGCGTTCCTGGCCGCGCCGCTCGCGGTGAGCGTCTTGCGGACCCGCTCGGCGAAGCCGCGGAACCCGAACTCGTGGAACAGTTCCAGCAGCCGCGGGCCGTCCCAGTCGCGCCGCTTCCAGCCGTCCCAGTCGAACGCGACCGGCACGTTCGGGTCGAGCTTCACCAACTGCCGGCTGAGCGCGAGCTTGCCGGTTGCGATGGCGTCCTTGAGTGCCTGCTTCGTCTTCGGACCGCCGCTGACCTTGTCCGGGTTCGCGATTATCGCGTCGAGCGAGCCGAGTTCCTGGATCCACTTGGCGGCGGTCTTCGGGCCGACGCCGGGGACGCCGGGGATGTTGTCGACCGAGTCGCCGACGAGCGCCTGGAAGTCGACGACCTGGTCGGGCCGCACGCCCCAGTCGGCGAGGACGCCGGCGGCGTCGAGCACCTCGTAGTCCTTGCGGAGGTTCAGCATCTTCACCCGGTCGGTGACGAGCTGGCGGCAGTCCTTGTCGGACGTGCAGAGGAACACGTCGAGCCCGCGGGCCGCGGCGGCGGCCGAGACGGTCGCCATGACGTCGTCGGCCTCGTACCCCGGAGCGACCAGGAACGGGACGCCCATGGCCTCCATCACCTGCTGGATCATCGGCTCCTGGGCGATCAGGTCCGCGGGCGGCGGGTCGCGGTGCGCCTTGTAGTTCGCGTCGAGGGTCTCGCGGAACGTGGGCTCCTTGTGGTCGAGCGCCGCGATGAGGTACGCGGCCCCGCGGTCGTACAGGTTCATGAGCGCCCGGGTGACGCCGAACACGGCGTTGGTCGGCCGGCCGTCGGGGGCACTCATCGGCCCGACCCCGAAGAACATCTGGAAGATCATCCCGTGGGCGTCAAGCAGGTACAGACTGCCCGCGGGGGCCGGGTCCGTCATTCGTGGGGAACCTTGTTGTTCGTACGCGGCGGGCGCGAGCCGGGTGAGAGTAACGGTGACCGGTGGCGGGGCGACGTGGCGTCGCCGGATCGATCGAATGACCTGAGTCCGGGGAGCGGTGGCTTCCAAAAGGATATGGGCGGGTGCGGCCGGGTGTCAAGGTCGGATCGCGGTCCCGCCGACGGTCGCGGACCAGACACCCGACCGCCACGGACGCCCGGCGGTGCCGACAACTTGCCCGGAGTGGCCTACGATTGTCACACGGCGACGTTCGTAGCCCCTTCGGAACGGGCGTTCGAATGGGGACCGGGCGGACCCGCACGGGGCCGGGGCGACTCCGTGAAGTTTTTGTCGCAGGCACTTGCACCCCCACAAATCGGGGGCTAGAACACGGTTGCACTGAGAACCCGATCGGCGGTCCGACTGACCCGGCAGCGGTTTCGCCCGCCATCATTCCCTCAACCTATCCGCTCGGAAGGGGACCAGACATGGATTTTCTTGGTAACACGTGGGTCATGGTCGGCATGGCCGTGGCGCTGCTCGCCTTGATCGGCCTGATGATCTTCCTCCGCATGAAGCCCAAGGACGAGGATTGATTCGCGGCCCGTGCCGGGCGGCTATCGGGTGCCCGACTGGCGGCACCCCCTCTCCGGTCCCGTGACGTGATCCCGGCGGCCGGCCACCTCCGGACGGCGCGACCCGCGGAGCGGGTCGCAACACTTCCTACCGCGGCCGCGGCTTCTGCCCGTACTCGCCGACCGTCACCGCCACAAGCTGCGACTTCCGGTCCCGCCACACCAGGAGCTGCACCTTCTGCCCCGGCGGCAGCGCCGACACCAGGTTGATGAGGTGGTTCTCGTCCCGCAGCGCGACGTCCTCCAGTTTGAGGATCACGTCCCCCTGGCGCAGCCCGCCGGCGGCGGCCGGGGTCCCGGGGTGGACGATCTCGACCAGCGCGCCGCTCACCCGGCTCAGGCCGAGCCGCAGCGCCTCGGCCGGGTCCAGTACGCTCGCCAGTTGCACCCCGAGGTAGCCGCGGGTCACCGCCCCCTTCTCGATCAACTGCCCGGCGACCCGCTTCACCAGGTTCGCCGGGATGCTGAACGACACCCCGCTGTTGTCGCCGCTCTTCGACGCGATCGCCGTGTTGATGCCGACCACCCGGCCGTCGAGGTCCACGAGCGGGCCGCCGCTCGACCCCGGGTTGATCGCCGCGTCGGTCTGTAGGAACTCCTTGATGCGGATCGTCGAGCCGAGGTTGATCTGGCCGCGGTCGCTCGCCGAGATGATCCCGTGCGTGACCGTCTGGTTCAGGCCGAACGGGCTCCCGAACGCGAGCACCCACTGCCCGCGGTGGACCCGGTCGCTGTCGGCCAGGTCGATCGCCGGGAGGGTGTCGTCGTCGAGGTGCAGGAGCGTAATGTCGGACTCGGCGTCGGCCCAGATCTTCGACGGCTGAACGATCCGCCCGTCGGACAGGGTGACGTACACCTTCGCGGGCTCGGCGGCCCCGACGACGTGGTTGTTCGTGATCGCCACGACCCCGCGGAGCCCGGGGAACTTGACCATCACGCCCGAGCCCGACTCCTCGACCGGCTTCCCCTTTGCCGTGGGGTCGGACTGCGGGGGCTTCACGGCGTCGACCGCGACCACGGCCGGGCTCACCTTGCGAATGGTGGCCTGGAACCGGTCGGACAGGGCCGCCGGTTGCGGGTCGAACTCGGCGGACACCTGGGCGGGAACGGGCGGGAGGGGCGGGCGGGCGGTGGCGCTGCCGGGCGACCGGAACACCGCGTCGGCGACCACGCCGCCGGCGAACGAGCCGCAACCGCACACCGCCAGGAACGCGAGCTTCGACTTCATGGTCCCACCCGTCGGGTCTCGGGGTCGCACAGGTTCGGGGGCGCTCGGCGCGACGCCGCACCACCTCCGGCGCGGAATCGCTCAAGTGCGCCCCCCGACACTCTACGCCGGGGCCGGGGCCGGCCGTGAGCCGGTTCGCGTTCGCTGAAAGGATTTTGTGGGTCGCGCGACGGGATTAAACGAACAAAGCCCGCAGCCTGTGCGGGCCGCGGGCTTCGCGTGATCGGCACGACCGGTGCGGGCCGTGTAACGTCACTTGCTCATGTCGATTTCGAGGTCGGAGAGGCGGACGTCGCGCTCCTCCATCGGGTTGCCGCCGTCGGACAGCCGGCCCCAGTCCTCTGCCGAGCGGCCGTAGAGCCAGCCGCCCTCGGCCTCCATCTCGCGCTGGCACTTCACGCACAGGGTGCTGTACGGGAGGGCGTTGAGCCGGGCGACCGGGATGGTGAGCGAGCACGCCTCGCACTTGCCGTACACGCCGGCCTTGAGGCGGCGGAGCGCCCGCTCGATCTGGGCGAGTTCCTTCGACTCCAGTTCGGCGAGCGTGGAGGCGATCTCTTCGCCGCTGGCGTCGAACGCCGCGTCGGCCGCGTCGCCGGAGGCGGACGAGTGCTTGACGTGGGCGAGGTCCTCGAGTTCCACGCCCAGGCGCTTCCGGAGTTCGGTGCGGCGCGTGATCAGGGTCTTATGTAATCGGAGCAGCGCGTCTTGCCGTGCCATGATCCATCACCTCCCCGGTAGTCAGCTTCCGGTCGGTCCGCGGGAGCCTGAGTGGGTGTAATTGTGTCGCAGATTGGACCGAGGGTTTGAGGGTGAATTCGCTCCTCACCAGTTCTATTTCCCCCGGAAATACTATAGGCGGCAACTCTTGCCGTTTCAAAAATTCGTCACAAATCTGTGACCGAATCTCTGAGTTTGGGATCGGGCAAGGCAGGTTCTGCGGTTCCTGCCACACCACGCCCCAACTCCTATCAGGCCGTTAGACGGCGGCCAATCACTTCAAGATTCAGGAATTCCGGCTGAGTTCGTGCGGCGGGTTCGGAGGCAACGTGATGGCCGTGTCCCGACAGTTCCAAACGGAGAGGTCTCTGTGCGAATCAGGTGCCGAAGGGCGAATGCTGGACAGTTAGTGGGAAGTGGACTGCACACTTTGTGATCACATCGAGTCACCGCGAGCAGGATTTGAGACGAGAAGAGTTCGAGCCGCTGCGGGAGAAGGTTGCGCGAGGTGGGGGACATAGAGGGCCGGCGCGGTCCGCTGATCCGTTTCTCAACACGAGGTGTCTCGAAACGGATCACCGTAATTCCCGGTCGCGCGAGGCGGGATCGGGACGCTCAGTCGGTGTTTGTATTCGTCTCGCCCCCGTTGCGGGTCGCGATGGCCGTCTGGGTACTGGAATCGATCGACGTGCGGACCGACCGCACGCTCCCGTCGGAGAACACGAAGTTGCACACGCCGGTGTGCCAGCTCCCGAACTTGGCCCCGGTCTCGGTCGTGGTCTTAGCGATGGTCTGCGACCCGAGCATCCGCATCGAGTGCCCCTTGTCGCCGTTGTAGGCGTGGCCGTCGCCCTGGGCCGGGTCGCCGAACGTGCCCGGGCGGACGTGCTTCTCCCCGGCCATCGCGGTGCTGCTCGTCCCGTCGGTGATCTCGGTCAGTTTGATGCCCCGCTTGAACGGTGTGCTGCCGACCGGGAACGCGTCGAGCATCCGGAACACGCCGTTGGCCTCGGGGGTCTGGTTCCAGTAGTCGCCGGTGGTCCCGATGCACGCGGCGTAGTCAGCGACAGCGCCGGTGATTACTGCCGTGCCGCCGTCCATCGTCTCAGACGCAACCGGCGCGTCCGCGGCCGACCGGCGGCTGGCGCAGAAGTACGCGGCGACCTTCCCCTCGCGGGCCGCGGCGGTCTGGCTCGGGTAGTTGTTCTTGATGTTCCACTGGGCGTACAGCGGCCCCTGCTCCATGTACGGGAGGATCTCGACGAGCCAGGTATAGTAGGTGTCACGGCGGGTGGTCGGCAGGTTGCCGATCGCGTCGTGGTGGGCGTGCAGCGCGATGCCGATTTGCTTCAAGTTGTTCGAGCACTTCATGCGGGCCGCGGCCTCGCGGACCTTTTGAACGGCCGGCAGCAAGAGCCCGATCAGAATAGCAATGATTGCAATCACCACCAGCAACTCGATGAGCGTGAAACCGAACCGCGGTCTGGAGCGAACCATGGAGACGCCTCGCGTCAGGAGATGGGGGAGAGCGAAGGATTCGTACCTGCTATGATCCGAACGGCGATCGCCGTTTACGGCACCGTCACAATACCCCCCGGGTCGGGAGTGGCAATGTATTATCCCATACGCTTTTGCGGTCTCAGTTTGGCTGCGTTACTTTTCGCGGGTTGCGGCACAGGAATGGCTCCGGTCCGCGGAAAGGTCGTCTACCCTGACGGCTCCGCCGCAACGGACCTGAAGGACGCGCAGGTTGTATTGGAGGGGGTCGGCGCGGACGGAAAGGGGTACAGCGCCTCCGGCACCATCGACGAGAACGGAAACTTCGCCCTCATCACGGAACGGCCCGGCGACGGGGCGGTCCTCGGAAAGAACAAGGTGCTCATCGCCCCCTACATGCCCGCACCGGACCGCATCCCGCCGCGGATCATCGACACGAAGTTCGAGGCGTTCGCGACGTCCGGCCTCGAGGCCGACGTGACCGCCGGCGGCCCGAACGACTTCACCTTCACCGTCGAACGCGTAAAGGCGGAACCGACGAGGGCCGCCAAGAAGTAGCCACAACCCCTGGGAGGGCCGGCAATGGTCATCGTACTCATGGGCGTCTCGGGTTCGGGGAAGAGCACGGTGGGCAAGGTGCTGGCCGAGAAGCTCGGGTGGCCGTTCGTCGAGGGCGACGACTTCCACCCCGCCGGGAACGTCGAGAAGATGCGGGCCGGCACCCCGCTGACCGACGCCGACCGCAAGCCGTGGCTCGCCGCCCTACGGGACCGCATGGACGGGGCGCTCGCCCGCGGCGAGAGCGTCGTGCTGGCGTGCTCGGCGCTGAAGCACGCCTACCAGGACTACCTGGAGCGGCACGACCCGGCCCGCGTCCATTACGTGTACCTGGAGGGCTCGGAAGAGGTGATCCGCGAGCGGCTCGAAGCCCGCACAGGGCACTTCATGAAGCCCGGCCTGCTCCACAGCCAGTTCGAGGCGCTGGAGCCCCCGACCGACGCCGTGCGGATCGACGTCCGCGAGACCCCCGAGAACGCCGCCGACGAGATCCGCCGGAAGCTCGGGGTCTGATCCTCAAGGCGACCGAACAAAGGTCGGTCACCCGCTCCGCGAGTGACACCAGTCGCACGTCGCAGCGCACCGGAGACCGGAGACCACCGCCGCGCCGGGGGTGGGACTCGCGGAGCGAGCCGCCCACCAGGACCCGACCCTCGCAAAAGTGGTGCGGTCCTTGACGCGCCAGATATTTGCGTATACAAGTAGGTCATTGCGGGGGGCGGGACGATGGCCGGGCCGACGACGATCGAGACGATTGCCACGACCTGCATCGCCGGGCGGCTGCGGTTGCTCAACCGGGTGGTGACCAACTTGTACGACGATGCGCTGCGCCCGTTCGGGGTCAAGTTGAGTCAAGGCAACGTCCTCGCCGTCACCGCCAAACTCGGCGTCGCCCGGCCCGCTGAGGTTTGCGCCATCCTGGAACTCGACACCTCGACCCTCAGCCGCACCGTGGAGCGGATGGTGGCGAACGGGTGGCTCGAAATCCTGCCCGACGACGACGGCCGCTCGCACCCGTTCCGGCTCACGGCCGAGGGCCAGCGACTCATGGAAAAGGCAATTCCCGCCTGGGAGGCGGCCCAGGCCGTGGCCAAGGAGCTCCTGGGGGCCGACGGCCTGCGGTTGCTCGACGCCGCCATCCAGCGGGTCAAGTCGGCCCGGACCAGGTGACTTTTTTTGCGGATATAGTTGCATACACAAGTATCGAGGCCCCCGCCATGCCGTCGACCCCCCTGCCCGTTCTCGGCGAAGTCGATTCGCCCCCGAAACTCGACGCCGCACGCCTGCGGCGCCTCGCCCTCGACTGCGGGGCCGACGACGCCGGGGTGGTCGCGATCGGGCACCCGGCCCTGGACGACCAGAGGGCCGACATCCTGAGGTTCTACCCCCGGACGAAGGCGCTCCTCGCGGTCGTTTGTCGGATGAACCGGGAGCCGATCCGCAACCCGGCCCGATCGGTGGCGAACCTGGAGTTTCACTCCACCGGGGAGGACGTGAACGACGTGTGCCGGGCGGTCGTCACCGCCCTGGAGCGGGACGGCGTCCCGGCGATCAACCCGCCGATGGGGTTCCCGATGGAGGCCGAGCGGTGGCCGGAAAAGATGTGGGTCGTGTCTCACAAGCCAATAGCCGTTGCAGCCGGGCTGGGCATGATGGGCATCCACCGCAACGTCATCCACCCGAAGTTCGGCAACTTCATCCTGCTCGGGACGGTGCTGCTCGGCGTGGAAGCGACCGAGTACGACCGGCCCATCGACTTCAACCCGTGCTTGTCGTGCAAACTGTGCGTGGCGGCGTGTCCGGTCGGGGCCATCGCGCCCGACGGTCGGTTCGACCTCGCCTCGTGCTACACCCACAACTACCGGGAGTTCATGGGCGGGTTCGGCGACTGGGCCGAACACGTCGCCGACGCCAAGAGCGGCCTCGACTTGCGGAAGAACGTGACTCGCCAGGAAACCGTCTCGGTCTGGCAGAGTCTCGCCTTCGGCCCGAACTACAAGGCGGCTTACTGCCTCTCGGTCTGCCCGGCCGGGGAGGACGTGATCGGGCCGTTCCGGGCCGACCGCAAGGGCTTCTTGAACGAGATCGTGAAGCCGCTCCAGGCGAAGGAGGAGACGGTGTACGTGGTGCCGAAGTCCGACGCCGAGGACCACGTCACGAAGCGGTTCCCGCACAAGCCCGTCAAGCACGTCCGGGGTACGTTGCTCCCCCGGAGCATCACCGGGTTCCTGAGCGGGATGCCGCACACGTTCCAGCGGGGCCGGTCGGCGGGGCTCAGCGCCGTGTTTCACTTCACCTTTACGGGGAAGGAACCGCGAACGGCCACGGTCGTCATCCGGGACCAGACACTTCGGGTGGCGGACGGCCACGAGGGAACCGCCGACCTGCGGTTGACCGCCGACAGCGAGACGTGGCTCGGGTTCCTGGCGAAGGAGCGGAGCCTGGTGTGGGCGCTCCTGCGGCGTACGATTCGGATCAAGGGGTCGCCGCGGTTGCTGGTCGCGTTCGGGAAGTGCTTTCCGTCGTGACGGGCGCGGGGAACCGGCGTTCCGGTTCCCCCCGCCCGCCTCACCCCGCGGACTTGAGGTACAGTGCGCCCGCAAGTTACAGCCGGGCCGTCGGCGTGCTGGCCGAGCGGAGCCGCAGGAGTTGGTACGTCAGCCCGACAAGGTACGCGGCGAGCAGGCCGAGCCGCACCGGGAGCAGGGCCGGGTCGGCCGCGTTCGCCGCGAATGGGTGCCCCACCGGGACGTGCTTCAGCACTTCGGTCGTCGCGAACACCATCAGGAGCAGGTAGGTCGTCGAGAGGGCAACCGTTTGTACGTACCCGTTGCGGCGCCACTCCCCGCGCACCGTGACCGTGCCGACCGCCAGGAGGGCCAGCGTCACCAGCGTCAGCACCTGGCCCGGCGTGAAGCCGAGCCGCGGGACGAACGCGAACGCGGTCACCGACCCGACAAGCACCGTACCCAGGTACCACTTCCCGAGTTGCGTCCGCGGATCGACCCGGCCCTTGCGGGCGAACGCGAGCAGGCCGAGCCCGACCGGGAGGACGCTGACGGCGGTGTGGGCCAGGGTGAGGGCGGTTGAGGTGGTCACGGCGAGTCTCCTTTGGTTGCAACTTGAAACCGTTAACTGACGGGGTATACTGAAGGGTTCGGTTTCACCTTGCAACCAATCCGAAAAATCTCTCGCGGAGCCCCCGTGAAGTGCACCTGCGACGACAAGGAGATGAGCCGGATCGCGGCGACGAGTTCGCGCCGGCGGACGGCAAGAAGGGGAAGTCATTGCGGGTCGAGTTGTGAGCGGCCGACGGCCGCCAGGTGAGTCTGGAGGACTTGCGGTCGCTCCGCCCGTAATCACCGAGGAACAGCAAGGGTTACGTCGGACACGGTCGTCGTCGGAGAAGAAAACAGAACCGTGTCGGTGGGTCGGCAAAACCGGCCCGCCGACACGGTTCTGGCCGCGACGCGCAGGATTCTGGCAAAGTGAGAATTGGGAGAGCGGGATACGAGAGTCGAACTCGTCTCACAGCCTTGGGAAGGCTGGGCACAACCGATATACCAATCCCGCAACACAGGCGATTTTAACGAACCCGCTGCCGCCTTCAAGCCCTCTTTTTGATTCCTCGCCCGGACCCCGGGTGCGTTGTTGCACGTCCCGCGGCGACCGCTTAGAGTGCGTTCACCCACCACGGTGAGAAGAGCGTCATGGGCGACCGACTGGCCGCGTTCGTGTCCGCCGTCACCGACCGGGTGTTCGGCCCGGTGTTCACCCTCGACGCGACGCGGGCGGGCCGCCGCTGGTCCACGTTCGCCCTCCGCTGGTTCTACCTCCTCTGCCTCGTGTTCGTGCTGGCGATCTTCTTCTACGCCTGGCGCAAGGACCTGAACGACGCCCGCACCGTCGACCCGAACGTCCTCACCCGGTTCGCCGAGAACTTCTTCTGGGTGTACTCGGTCACGCAGTTCCTGCTGGTCGCGGCCGTCACGCCGGGGGTCACCGCCGGGGCGATCACCGACGAGAAGGAGCGGAAGACGCTGCACTTCCTGCTCGCCACCGACCTCTCGGGCCGCGAGATCGTGCTCGGCAAGCTCGCGGCCCGCGTCGGCGCGCTGATGACCCTCGTCCTCGCGGGGCTGCCCGTCATCGCAATCATGCAGTTCTTCGGCGGGATCGAGCCGCGGTTGCTCCTCGTCGCCGTCGGCATGACGACCGTGAGCGTCGTGTCGCTGGCGGCGCTCGGCGTGGTATCGTCGGTGCTGCTCCCGCGGACCCGCGACGCGATCATGCTCGCCTACGGCCTGCCGGTGGTGTACGTGTGGCTCTCGCTCTGGGCGTGGTCCGACGCGCAGTACGCCTCCGAGCCGGCGCTGGTCGAGGCGGTGCGGTTGTTCGCGTGCGGGAACCCGTTCGTCGCGGCGCGCGAGATGGCCCGCACGCTGAGCGTCGATGTCTTCCCGGCGCCGGCCGCGTGGTACGTCGGGTTCCACGCGGCGTTCGCGGCGGCGGCGATCGCGGTCGCCGCGTGGCGGGTGCGGAGTTCGGTCCGGACCGAGGGCGCGGCGGCCGCCCCCCGCAGCGCGGCGGCCCGGCTCCTGGCGTGGGTGATGGGCCGGCGGACCAACGCCCGGTGGCACCCGCAACTGCGGGGCGAGCCGGTGCGGTGGCGCGAAATGTACGTCGAGCCGGGGAGCGGCAGCGGCGTCGTGCAGCGGGTGTTCGCGGCCGCCGTGCTCGGGTGCGTGTTCCTCCCGTTCCTGAGCATCGTCGCGCAGTTCCTCATGACGGTGTTCGACGAGCCGTACTCCGGGCGGCGGTACTGGCGGAGCCCGCTGGAAGAGTTCCGCAGCTCCACGAAGGTCTGGTTGTGCGTGGTGACGTGCCTATTCGGGCTGCTGGTGCTGCTCCGCACGACCGTCCGCGGGGCGTCGGCGGTCGCGGGCGAGCGGGACCGCGACACCTGGGTGAGCCTCGTCTGCACGCCGCTCACGGTCCGCGAGATCCTCCACGGGAAGTGGTACGGGTGCGTGCTGGGCCAGAAGGACGCCTTCCTCCTACTGGGTGTGGTGTGGGGGATCGGCGTCACCACGCTGTCGGTGAACGTGGTCAGTATCGCCCTGACGGCGGTGGCGCTGGCAGCGTACATGAACGTGTTCGCGGCGCTGGGGCTCTGGGCGTCGGCGACGGCCCGGAACTCGCGGGTGGCGATCGCCCGGTCGGTGCCGCTGGCGCTACTACTCGTAGGCGGCTACTGGTTCTTCCTGAGTTGCTGCTGCGCCGGGATCGGCATCAGCGGCGGCGGGAGCGGCACGGGCGAATTGCTGGGATACGGGATGGCGTTCGTGGCGGCGGCGACCCCGGCCGTGGTGCTGGGTGGCCTCCCGGCCCTCGATTTCGAGGTGTTCCGCGAAGCGTCCCGGCGCGAGTCGTCCGGGTTCCTCGTGGTGGCCCTCGGGTGGGTCATCGGCATCGCCGGGTGGACCGCCCTGGCCCTGTACTGGCGCGAGCAGGCGCACGACGGGTTCGCACGCGAGGCGAACCGCGACCACGAAATCCCGGGCGCTAGGCCGCGCCGCCCCCGGACCGAACCGCGTGGGGCAGACCGTCCCGATAGGTGGAGTGACCGGGGGTCCACCTGAGCCGCTCGCGGGCGGCGCGGTTCGAGACGCGGCGGTTCGCGATTCCGGGCTCGGGGCGGTGGTCGAACTTCGCCGGCACCCCGAGCAGCTCCCCCAGGAGCGTGTAGAACGCCCGGCGCGTGGGCGGTTCGTCGTCGGCGACGTTCAGCGTCGCGCCCGCCACGGGCGCGGACTCCGCGGCCAGCACCGCCCCGACCCCGTCGTCGACGTGAACGAGGTTGAGCCAGCGGTCGGCGTCGCCGGCGAGCGGGTCGCCGTTCAGGATCGGCTGCTTGCGGAGGAGGCGGTTCGGGCCGTAGATCCCCGCGAACCGCAGGACGACCGCGTCGGGCCGCCGCTCGCGCAGGAGCCGCTCGGCCGCCAGCACGACCCTCCCGGACTCCTCGAGCGGCTCGGTCGCGCTGGCCTCGTCCACGAGTTCGCCGCCCGCCTGCGCGTACACGCCGGTGCTGGAAACGTAGACGAACCGGTCGCACGCCGGCAGCGCGTCGAGGACGTTCGCGAGCCCGCCGACGTAGACGTCGCGCATCGAGTGGCCCGCCGAGCGGTCCATTCCGACGGCGTACAGGACCGTCGCGGCCGCGGGGAGGTTCCGCAGGCTCGCCGGGTCGGTCACGTCGCCGGCGACCGGTTCGACGCCGAGGGCCGCGAGCGCGGCGGCGTTCCCGCGGGTGAGCGCCGCGACGCGGCGGTCGGCGGCGACCCACCGGGCCGCGACCCGGCGGCCGAGGTAGCCGCACCCGACGATCAGGTTCGGCCGGGTCGTAACGTCAAGGGGTGACATTGGTGTGTCGTTGCCCTAAAAGGTGTGTGGGGTGTGCCGCCGCCCGCACCGCGATTGTAGGCGGGGCGGGCCGCCCGCGACCAAGGCACCACCCGGGCATCCGAGTACCACAGCCACATGCCTGAGCCGGACCGATCGGGCGACGCGCCTCCCCCCGTCGCCGCGGAGCCCGCCGGCGGTGCCGCCGCGCCGCCGGTTCCGGCCGCGCCCGCCCCCGTTCCGCCGGACGCCGCGCCGGCCGACCTGGTCCGCGCCCCCGGCCGCCGCGAGCGGCTCGCGTGGTACGCCGGCACAACGCTGCTCAGT
Source organism: Gemmata sp. (assembly GCF_051859125.1). Lineage (NCBI taxonomy): Bacteria > Pseudomonadati > Planctomycetota > Planctomycetia > Gemmatales > Gemmataceae > Gemmata > Gemmata sp. The sequence continues at coordinate 23,510 of NZ_JBHYGG010000068.1, read as the reverse complement.
TGCGTCCTCGTGTTCCTCGGCCTGCGGCTCGACGTCGCGGACCTCAGCGCCCCGTTCTACTACGACCTCGACTCGCTCCTGATCCTGCCGATGGTGAAGGCGACCGCCGAGCGCGGGTTCGGCGGGCACTGGGTGAACGAGCGGATGGGCGCGCCCGGCGTCCTCGAACTGCACGACTTCCCGGTCATCGACCACCTGCACTTCCTCGCCCTCTGGGTGCTGTCGAAGGCCGTGACGAACGTGGTTGTGCTCTACAACCTGTACTTCCTCCTCACGTTCCCGCTCACCGTGCTGACCACGATGGTCGCGTGCCGGCACCTGGGGCTCACGCTCCCGGCCGCCGCGGTCGGCGGGATTCTGTACGCGTTCCTGCCGTTCCACTACCAGCGGTGGGAGAACCACTACTTCCTCGCCGCGTACTGGATGATCCCGCTCGCGCTGCTCCCGGCGTTCGACCTTACCCGCGGCCGGCTCCCGCTGTTCCGCCGCGGCCCCGACGGCACCCAGCGACTCGACCTCAAGAGCTGGGCCGCGGCCCGGCTCGTGGTGCTGGCGCTGGCGACCGCGTCGGCCGGGGCGTACTACGCCTTTTTCACCTGCGCGCTGATCGCGTTCGCCGGGGTGTACGCGGCCGCCGGGGTGCGGTCGCTCCGGCCCCTCGCGTCGGCCGCCGCGGTCGTTGGCCTCGTGTTCGCGTTCGGCATCCTGAACCACGCCCCGACCTACGCGTACCAGGCGAGGTACGGCAAGCACCCGATCACCATGCGGTTCCCGGAGGAGGCCGACTACTACGGCCTGAAGGTCGCGCACCTGGTCCTCCCGACCGAGGACCACAACCTCCGCGTGCTGAACGAGGTGAAGTGGCTGTACAACTCGTCGATGCGGCCGAGCGAGACGGAGAACCGCTCGGCGTCGCTCGGCGCGGTCGGCGCGCTCGGGCTGGTCGGGCTGGTCGCCCTGGCGGTGCTGCCGGTCCCGCGGCCCTGGCCGTACGGCCCGCTCGTCGGGATGACGCTGTTCACGGTGCTGCTCGCGACCATCGGCGGGTTCGGGGCCGTGTTCAACCTGCTCGTGACGGCCCAGATCCGCGGGTACAATCGCATCAGCGTGTTCACCGCGTTCCTGTGCCTGCTCGCGGTCCTGTGGGCGCTCGATCGGCTGTTCGCCACGCACCCGAAGGGGCTCCCGGTGCGGGTCGCCGCCGGGTTCGGGGTCGCGGCACTGGCCGCATTCACGCTCGGCGTCGTGCTGCTCGACACGGGGATGCGGGCGGTCCTCCTCTCACTGTGCGCCTTGATCTGGCTCGGTGCGCCAGTCGCGTACCTCGTGGCGAAGCGCCGCAACCCGGCCGCAGTCGAGCGTGCAGTGCGGCGGTTCGAGGCGCGGCTGCTCCCGCCGTGGTTCCCGTACCTCGCGTGGGCGCTGGTCGCGACCGCCGGGTTCTTCGACCAGACGCCGTTCGCGTGGTTCCGCCAGGGGATCGTCTCGACGATCGACGAGCAGGCGCACCGGTTCCGGGCCGACGCGGAGTTCTTCGAGGGGATCGAGCGGATGATGGCGACCGGCGCGACCGGCGCGCCGCCCCGGGTCTTCTGCCTGCCGTACTGCCCGTACCCCGAGGCCGCCGCGGTCCACCGGATGCCGCCCTACGAGCACGCCCGCGGGTACCTGCACACGAACGGGGTGGCGTGGAGCTTCGGCGCGACCAAGGGCCGCGAGGCCGACGTGTGGCAGCAGGAGGTCGCCGGGCTGCCGACCGACGAGTTCCTGCGGCGGGTCGTGTTCCGCGGGTTCGACGGGCTGCTCGTGGACCAGCGGGGGTACGCCACCACCAAGGAGGGGAACCGGGCGGCGGTCATCGTCGCGACGGTCCACCACCTGTACGCGAGCCTCGCGGGGAAGCCGGGGCTCCAACTGCCCGAGCTGATTCACCCGGACCACGAGCAGTTCTTCCTGGACCTGCGGCCGTACCGCGACCTGCTCCGCCAGCGGCTCACGAACCCGCCGTTCGACTACGAGACGTACGCGCGGAAGGAGCGCGAGCTCCCCTCGCTGCTGTGGCTCGCCGGGTTCTTCCGGACCGTGGACGAGAACGGCGAGCCGCACGCGGTGAAGCGGGCGACGTACCGGGCGACGGCGTGGGTCGTGAACCCGACGGACCGCACCCGGACGTTCACCGTGCGGGCGGTGTTCGGGACCGAGAACCCGGGCGCGTTCCACCTGCGGCTCACCGGCCTCATCGACGACGCCTTCGACGTGGACCGCGCGTCCGAGCTGTGGGACGCGAAGCAGTTCGGCATCCCCCGCACCTACCAGATCGAGGTGCCCCCGGGCCGGCACCGGGTCGACGTCCGCTGCACCCCGCCCCCGGGGTTCGTGCCGGGCGACGTCCGCAAGCTGTGCTACTACGTCCTCGGCGCCCGCATCGACGAGCCGTAGTCCCGCGTTCGCGGCCGGGCGGTGCCGTGGCGGGGCGGGCGGCGGGTCGCTAAGACGAGCCCGTCCGGGGCGCGCCCGGACCTTCTCTCCCGAGGGCCGCCCGATGGCCGACGCTCCCGCACTCGAGATCGAGCACCTGTCCCACCCGGCCAACCCGAGCCTGCTCACGATCCAGCAGCACGTGATGCGGGAGCAGCGGCGGTTCCCGAACGCGACCGGCGAGTTCTCCTGGCTGTTCTCCGGGCTCACCCTGGCCACGAAGATGATCGCCGCCCGGGTCCGCCGGGCCGGGCTGTCCGACATCCTCGGCTCGGCCGGGGCCACGAACGTCCAGGGCGAGGTCCAGCAGAAGCTCGACGTGTTCGCCAACGAGACCCTGATCGAGTCCCTCAGTTGGAAGGAGACGATCGGGCTCATCGCGTCCGAGGAGAACGACCGCCTCACCGCGGTCCACTACGGGAGCCCGGGCGCGAAGTACGCGGTCGTGTTCGACCCGCTCGACGGCTCGTCGAACATCGACGTGAACGTGAGCGTCGGCACCATCTTCTCGATCCTGCGGTGCCCGGACGGGTGCGCGGACGACCCGGCGAAGTGGGTGCTCCAGCCGGGCCGCGAGCAGGTCGCGGCCGGGTACGTGCTGTACGGCTCGTCGACGATGCTCGTGTACACGAGCGGGAACGGGGTCCACGGGTTCACCCTGGAGCCGTCGATCGGGGCGTACCTGCTGAGCCACGAGAACATCAAGATGCCCGCCCGCGGGCCGTACTACTCGGTGAACGAGGCGTACCGGGACTCGTTCCCCGCCCCGTACCCCGCGTACCTCGACGCGCTCCGCCGGGGCGGGCTCGGCACGAAGTACGCGCTGCGGTACATCGGCTCGCTCGTCGCCGACTTCCACCGCACGCTGCTCAAGGGCGGGGTGTTCCTGTACCCGCCCACGGCCGACGCCCCGGGCGGGAAGCTGCGGCTGATGTACGAGGCCAACCCGATCGCGTTCCTCGCCGAGCAGGCCGGCGGGGTCGCGACCGACGGCGCGCGGCCCATCCTCGACCTCGTTCCCGACGCGGTCCACCAGCGGACCCCGTTCGTCGTCGGGAGCCGCGACGAGCTGGAACTGTTCAACCGGATGGCCGCGAACTGACACCCGGTGCGGTGGCTCGGTCGCCGCGGAAGACGCGCGGGCCGCCCCGACCCACCCGGACCCGGCACGACGCGCGGCCGGGGCCGACCTTCAGGGCCTTCATCTCGCGGAGCACTCCCCGGCCCGGTAGCGGACACGAGGAACACCACGCCCGGGGCCGTTCGGGGCCGCACTCCGGCCCTCTCGCCCCCGCCGATTGCCCTCCCCCGCGGGCGTATAATCTGGTAGTCCCACTCCGTCGCAACGGCCCTCTCCCCCGTTCGAGGTGCAGCCCATGTCCGCGATCGTCCCGCCGGCCCCGTCGCACCCGGCCACGCTCTTCGACACCTCGCCCACGTACGTGATGGCGTGCCGGCAACTCGACGAGGTCGCGAAGGCCATCAACCTCGACCCCGGCATCGCCCAGCGGCTCATGGTGCCCAAGCGGTCCCAGGTGGTCGCCGTGCCGATCCGCATGGACAGCGGCCAGGTGCGGTCGTTCATCGGCTACCGGGTCCAGCACTCGCTCACGAGCGGGGCGAGCAAGGGCGGGCTCCGGTACGCCCCGAGCGTGGACCTCGGCGAGGTCGCGGCGCTCGCGATGTGGATGGGGTGGAAGTGCGGGATCATGAAGCTCCCGTTCTCCGGGGCCAAGGGCGGGATCGCGTGCGACCCGGCCGCGCTCAGCCTCGGCGAGAAGGAGCGGCTCACCCGCCGGTTCACCGAGGAGATCCTCAACATCATCGGCCCGCGGGTCGACGTCATGGCCCCGGACATGGGGACCGACGAGCAGACCATGGCGTGGATCTACGACACGTACTCGATGAAGGTCGGGTACGCGTGCCCCGAGATCGTCACCGGCAAGCCGGTCGAACTCGGCGGGTGCGTGGGCCGCAAGGAGGCGACCGGCCGCGGGGTCGTGTACTGCATCCGCGAGGCGCTCGAGGAGCTGAAGCTCCGGGCCGTCGAGGCGACCGCCGTCGTCCAGGGGTTCGGCAACGTCGGCTCGGTGACGTGCGAGGAACTGTACCAGCTCGGCGTGCGGGTGATCGCGATCGGCGACCGGTACGCGGCGATCAAGAACCCGACCGGCATCGACGTCCCGGCGCTGGTCAAGTACGCCGCCGACCCGAAGAACGTGCTGCACTCGATCAAGGGGTTCCCGGGGGCCGACGACCTCGACCCGAAGGAGCTGCTCGGCACGCCGTGTACCATCCTGGTGCCGGCGGCGCTGGAGCGGGTTATCACCGGCGAGAACGCGAGCAAGCTGCGGTGCCGCATCCTCGCGGAGGGCGCGAACGGCCCGACGACGCCCGACGCCGACGCGGTGCTGGCCGACTCCGACGTGTACGTGATCCCGGACATCCTGTGCAACGCGGGCGGCGTCACCGTGTCGTACTTCGAGTGGGTGCAGGACCTGCAACAGTTCATGTGGAGCGAGGACCAGGTGAACGCGCAGCTCAAGAAGCTGATGCTCGGCGCGTTCCACCGGGTCCGCGACCGCGCCCGCGAGCGGAACATGACGAACCGCATGGCGGCCCTCAGCCTGGGCGTCGAGAAGGTCGCGACCGAGAAGGCGAAGCGCGGCCTGTACCCGTGACCGGGGCTTCGCCCAAAAATTCGAACTTCGAAGTACGAAGCACGAAAGAAGCCCACCACTCCGGGCTTGTTTCGTGCTTCGAGTTTCGTGATTCGAATTTCGAGCCGGTCCCGTGACGCGGATAGGATGAGGCGGTCGCCCGCTTTGTCCCGAGGCCGCGCCCGATGACCGCCCCCCCCCCCGCCCCGCCCGCGGAACCCCCGCCGGGCCGCACCGACCTCTGGATCGACGCGGCCTGGCTCGCGGTCCTCGCGGTGTGGTGCGGCGCGTGGTGCCTGACCGCCGCCGATCGCCTCGGGCCGACCTACGACGAGCCGTTCTACTTCGAGGCCGGGCTCACCAACTGGCACGAGGGCCGGACCGAGAAGACCGCCGTCAACGGCGTCATGTTCCTGCCGATCAACCTCGTCACCCTCCCCCTGCACCTCCAAGAGCAGCGAACCGGCGCTTGGCTCCCGCGCGAGGGGTGGGTCGAACACCTCCCCCGCGCGCGGGCGGTCACGCTCGTGTGGCTCGCGGTGCTCGTCCTCTCCGCGATGCGGCTCGGTCAGGCGGCCGGCGGGCCGTGGGCCGGGCGGGTCGCGGCCGGGCTCGTTGCGGCCGATCCGAACTTTCTGGCGCACTCGTCGCTCGCCACCACCGACGTCTCGGTCTCGGCCGCACTGCTCGCACTCGCGTCGTTCGCGTACGTCGCTCGGGGCGGGGGCTGGACGAGTAAGGTGCTCGTGCCGGGGTTCTGCTTCGGCGTCGCGGTGCTGTGCAAGCTCTCCGCCCTGCTCTACGGCGGCGTCATCCTCACCGCCATCGAGGTGCTCTACTGGTTCGAAGCCGGCGCGTTGCTCCGCCCTGCGGGGGCGACCGTCACCGCGTGGGCCGGTGCCGCGGCGAGGACCGTCGGGCGGTCGGTGCTGATCGTCGCTTCGGCGATCGCGCTCGGCACGGCGCTGGCCGTCGTCGTCAGCGGGTTCCCGAAACCGGGCCGGCAGCCGATGGCGCTGGTCGCCAGCGCGATCCCGGTGACCGACCCGCTCCGCCCGCGGTACGACCACTACGCCGCGGAGTACGACCAGGTGCCCTACGCCGCCGTCGCGTTCCTGTTCCAGTGGTGGCACAACGCCGAGGGCCGCCCGACGTACCTCAACGGCACGTACCATCCGTCGGGGTGCTGGTACTACTTCCCCGTGGTGCTGGCGATGAAGACGCCGGTGCCGGTTGTGCTGCTCGCGCTGGCGGCGCTGGTGCGGCCGCGGCGCGCGGCGAACCCGCTGGCCGCGGTCACCGCGGCGCTGCTGGTCGTGACGCTCTCCGCGAAGCTCCAGACCGGCGTGCGGTTCGTGCTGCCGGTGCTCGCGCTGGGGTACGTCGCGGTCGCGGTCGCCCTTGTCCGCTCGTGGGGCCGCTGGGGCGCGTGGGCCGGTGCGGTCGGGGTCGCGGCGGTAGCGGCCACGTCGGTGTGGGTGTGGCCGCACGGCCTGGGCTACTTGAACCAACTCGCCGGCGGGCCGGGCGCGGCGATCGAGCGGGTCAGCGACTCGAACCACGACTGGGGCCAGGGAATCCCGGATCTGCGCGCGTGGCACCGGGCCAACGGCGAGCCGCCGATCGCACTGTGGTACTTCGGCACCGACCCGGCCGCGTGGAAGCCCCCGTTCCAGATCGTCGGCCCCGAGCGGGCCGCGCTGCGGACCGGCGACGACGTGCGGCGGTACGTCGGCCCGCGGGTCCTCGCCGTGGGCGCGTCGGTGCTGACGCTGCACCCGGACCTGTCGCCGTCGAAACGCGCGACCATCGACCACCTCCGCACGCTGACGCCGCTGGCCCGCACCTCGGCCTTCGTCGTCTACGACTTCCGCGACCCGCCCCCGGCACCCACCGCGCCGTAAGTCGCGCGCTCCGCCTTGACCGCTCCGCCCAGATTGGGTATCCCCCGTGTCAACCTCAGAAGTGGGGCGCGAGCGGTCGCCCGGGACGGTCCCGGAGCGGCCGCGGCGGCTGTGCGGCGCGGGACCGTTCGGAGTGTAGTGATGGTGGCGCGAGAAAAGCGCCGAATCCGGGGTCGATCGCCGTACCAGCAACTTGTTTTTCACGGACCCTGCGTTACGATTCGTTCTTATAGCGAACGTGTCGCGCCGCGTGCGGCGCACCGAGTCGCACCCGCGAGCCGCACCGCCCGTTGATGCGGCCCGGGACCAACCGACCCGAAGAGGTCACACCCCGTATGTTCGAGCCCGACGCCTGCCGCCCCCTCACCTCGACCGGTCAGCCGGCCACGGGCGGGTTCGACGACGAGGAGCCCCCGAGTCGCCCGAACCGCCACCCCATCTGGGAGAGCGTCCCCGACGCCCAGTGGGACGACTGGCGGTGGCAGACCCAGAACTCGATCCGCTCCGTCCGCCAGCTCCGCACCCTGCTGAAGTTCTCGAACGAGGAACTCGAAGCGATCGGCCGCCTGGAGGGCGACTACAAGCTCGCCATCCCGCCGTACTACTTCTCCCTCATCGACACCGAGAACCCCGTCGACCCGATCCGCATCCAGTCCGTCCCGAACCCGCTGGAGGCCGAGAACGCCTCGGGGTACGAGCTCGAGGACCCGCTCGAAGAGGACAAGGACTCACCGGTCCCCGGGCTCACGCATCGGTACCCGGACCGCGTGCTGCTGGTGACCACGCCCAACTGCTCGATGTACTGCCGGTACTGCACCCGCAAGCGCGCCACCCTCACCCGCGGCGGCTGGGAGGGCGTCAGCGCCGACGACGAGCGGATGATCGACTACGTCCGGACGCACCCCGAGATCCGCGACGTCATCGTCTCCGGCGGCGACCCGCTAACCCTCCCGCTCAACAAGCTCCGGTTCTACCTCGACAACCTGAAGGTGATCGACCACGTCGACGTCATCCGCATCGGCACCCGCGTCCCCGTGACGCTGCCGCAGCGGCTGTACGACCCCGAACTGATCGACCTGCTCGCGTCGGCCGAGAAGGTGTACATCCAGACGCACTTCAACCACCCGCGGGAGATCACCCCCGAGGCGGCCCGCGTCTGCCGGTCCCTGCTCCGCCACGGGATGCCGATCAACAACCACTCGGTGCTGCTCAAGGGCGTCAACGACGACCTCGGCACCATGCGCGAGTTGCTCCGCGGCCTGCTCCGCATCAAGGTCCGGCCGTACTACCTGTTCCACTGCGACCCGGTGACCGGGGCCGGGCACTTCCGCACCAGCGTGTGGAAGGGGCTGGAGATCATGGAGGGCCTCCGCGGCCACATGAGCGGCATCGGCATCCCGACCTACGTGGTGGACAGCCCGCACGGCGGCGGGAAGATCCCGATGATGCCGAACTACCTCGTGAGCATGTCCGACGACGCGGTGATCCTCCGCAACTACGAGGGGATGCTGATCCGCTACCAGGCCGAGGACAAGCCCGGCACCATCGAGCCGACGCCGACCCGCGGCGTGAGCGGGCTGCTCCAGGGCGACCGGACCGCGCTGATCCCGCAGAACAACGAGCGGATGGACCGCCGCCGGAAGCGGGCGCTGCTCGACGGCTGTTCCGGCGGCCCGGTCCCGGCCGCCGAAGGCAGCGGCGACGCCCCGCGGGCGACCGTCCCGCTCCCGATGGCCAACGGCAACGGGTGAGCCCGCGAGCCACAACGTCTCAGCCCACGGATTGTGATCCGTGGGCTGTTTTGTTATCTCTTGGTCCTTCGCAGGCAGCCCCCAGGAGAGACCCATGCGGATCGGCATCGCGTTCGACCTGAAGCCGACCGGCCCGGCCCCGGCCGGCGCGCCGGACGACCTCCACGAGGAGTTCGACTCGCCCGTTACTGTGCGGGCCGTCGCCGACGTGTTCCGGGCGCTCGGCCACACGCCCGTCGAACTCGGCAACGGCCGCCCGCTCATCGAGGCGCTGCTCAAGGACCCGCCCGACCTCGTGTTCAACTTCGCCGAGGGGTCCGGCGTCTCGCGGTCCCGCGAGGCCCGCGTGCCGGCCGTGTGCGAGATGCTCGGCATCCCGTACACCGGCTCCGACCCGCTCGCGCTCGCCGTCGCGCTCGACAAGGACATGACCCGCCGCGTCGCCGAGTCGCTCGGCCTAACGGTGCCGAAGGGCATCGTGCTGTCCCCGCCCCCGGGCGAGTACGACGGCGACTGCGCCGAGTTCCTCCCGGTGCTGGAAGAAGCCGGGCTGCCGCTGCCGGTCATCGCGAAGCCGACGTGCGAGGGGTCGAGCAAGGGCATCCGCAACCGGTGCCTGATCCGCACCGCCGCGGAGTTCGGCCCGACCGTCGTCGAGCTGTGGAAGAACTACCAGCAGCCGGTGCTGGTGGAGGAGTTCATCAGCGGCGACGAGGTGACGGTCGGCATCATCGGCAACGACCCGCCAGAGCCGCTGGGCATCATGCGGGTGCTCCCCAAGACGCCCGGGGACCACTTCGTCTACAGCCTCGAAGTGAAGCGGAACTGGGAGGAGTCGGTCGAGTACGAAGCGCCGGCCGAACTGCCCCCCGCCGTCACGCGGGCGGTCGAGGCGGACGCGCTGGCGGTGTTCGCCGGGTTGGGGTGCCGCGACGTGGCCCGGGCCGACTTCCGCGTCCGCGACGGCGTGCCGTACTTCCTGGAGATCAACCCGCTCCCGGGGCTGAACCCCGAGTCCGGCGACATCGTGTTCCTCGCGTACCGCCTCGGCCTGACCTACCCGCAACTCGTGGGCATGATCCTCGACGCCGCGATCAAGCGGTACGGGCTGGTATGATCGCGAAATCTTCGTGGAGGTGACCGTGGAAGCGAACCGTTCCTTACGCGACGCCACCGTCCAAGACATCCAACTCGAACTGATCCGCCGCACAAGGTTCAACGCATTCGACGGCGAGCGTGTGTTCGCAACCTTGCAACGTCACCGGCCGCTCTGGGTTGCCGTGCTACTCGACCGGCCGGGACGATCCCTTCCCTACGGATCGTCGCTGTTGCTGGTTGACGGACTCATCAAGTTGCGAGATCTGCCCGACAATCGCTGGAACACGGACACGCTATACCTTCTCACCCCCACGCTCGATGACGCTCGCGAGTTGGGCGTTGTCCTCGAAGCTACCAATCTTGGCGGTGAGGTGACCGTAGAAGAGGACGAGAACGAGGTTTGCTGCGCCCTCGGCACCTCGTTCCCCGAGTTCGGTTTGGTAACGGTGTGGTGGGAGTGACCGTGGGGAGCCTGTGATCATCTCCACCCGCGACCTCTCGAAGTTGCCCGACGTCGACGCCCTCAAGCGGCTCATGCAGGGCGTGGCGACGCTTGGTGCGATTTTGTCGCCCGAGTGGGAGTACCGTTTCTACTCGTTCAACTCGAAGTGGAGCAAGGGCGAGCAGATGGGTTCAATGCGGAATGGCCAGGGCGACGACTTGCATGCCCTGTTCAACAAGCACGGCTGCTTTCTCAAGGGCTTCGCGCACGAGTGCCCGATGACCCCATATGCGCGCCGGCCGAAGAGCGTGTGGCCCGGCGTCCTCGACGACGTTCCGAGGGTGTTCGCCGCCGCGCTGAAGGAGCCGGCGTTCACGATGGAGGACACGACGTTCTGCGTCTGGCGGCAGTACACCGACGACCGCTGGCACCGCGGCGCGGTCGAGCTCCCGGGCGGCGACGACCCGGACGGGTCGGCGGGGCTCCTCTCGCCGTTCGAGGGCAAGCCGCAGGCGTTCCTGGCGCGGGCGCGCGACTACTACGAACTGGACGCCTCGGACCGCAAGCTCACGCTCGCGGCCGTGCGGCACGTCTACGCCCACAAGCCGCTCACCGAGACGTTCGTTGCGCGCATCAACCCGGACGTGACGCTCGCGGACCTGAAGGCGGACCTCGCCGAGATCGGGTATCCGAACCCGGCGTCGCAGAGGTGACCGTTACTCGCCGAGGTACGCGGCGCGGATGCGGGGGTCGTTCAGGAGCGCCTCGCCGGTGTCGGTGAACGTGATCCGGCCGGTTTCGAGGACGTACCCGCGGTGCGCGACCTTCAGCGCCATCCGGGCGTTCTGCTCGACCAGCAGCACCGACATCCCCTGCCGGTTCAGCTCCTTGATCACGTCGAAGATCTGCACCACGATCTGCGGGGCGAGCCCGAGCGACGGCTCGTCGAGGAGCAGGAGCTTCGGCCGGGCCATCAGCGCGCGGGCGATGGCGAGCATCTGCTGCTGGCCGCCCGAGAGGAGCCCGCCGGCCTGGTGCTGCCGCTCGCGGAGGATCGGGAACATCACGAACGCCTTTTCGAGGTCGGCCCGCACGCCGTCCCTGTCCGACCGGGTGAACGCCCCCATCTCCAAGTTCTCGAGGACCGTGAGCCGCGAGAAGATCTTGCGGCCCTCGGGCGACTGAGCGAGCCCGAGCCGGACGATGTTGTGCGCCGGGACGCGCTCGGCCACGAGGTCCTTGCCGTCGAACACGACCTTGCCGCCGCGGGCTCTCACGACCCCCGACAGGCACATGAGCGTGGTCGTCTTGCCGGCCCCGTTCGCGCCGATCATGGCGACGATCTCGCCCCGGTCGACCCGCAGCGAGAGCTTGTGGAGCACGTTGATCGGCCCGTACCCCGCTTCGAGGTCGGTCACGTCGAGCAGGGCGGAACTCACGTCACCTCCTCCTTGCCCAGGTACGCCTCGATGACCTTCGGGTCGCGGCTCACGTCGGCCGGGTTCCCCTCGGCGATCTTCACGCCGTAGTCGAGCACCGCGACGCGGTCCGAGATGCCCATGACCAGGTTCATGTGGTGCTCGATGAGCAGCACGGTGACGCCGCGGTCGCGGATCTTGCGGATCAGCCCCATCAGGTCGACGGTCTCGCTCGGGTTCATGCCGGCGGCGGGTTCGTCGAGGAGCAGCAACTTGGGCCTGGTGGCGAGCGCGCGGGCGATCTCGAGCCGCCGCTGGGCGCCGTAGGGGAGGTTCTTGGCGAGTTCGTTGTGCTTGCCGGCGAGGCCGACGAACGCGAGCAACTCCGCGGCCTGCTTCTCGGCGGCCCGCTCCTCGCGGCGGTGCGGGGCCAGGTTCAGGGCGCTGACGAGCGGGTGCGCGACCAGCGCCCGGGTCATCCCGACCATGACGTTCTCGAGGGCGGTCATGCCGTGGAACAGGCGGATGTTCTGGAACGTGCGGGCGATCCCCTGCTGCGAGATCGCGTCGGCCGCGTGCCGGGACCGCTGCCAGCTCGCGAGCGTGCCGGCCGCCCCCACGAGCACCCCGACGGCGAACCCGAGCCCCGCGCGTCGGCCCCGCTCCGCGACGTGCGCCGCGGCGTCCCCGAGCGCCTTGCCCCACGGGAACGGCTCGTTCTTGCCGGCGAAGTTGTCGCGGATCGACACCTGCCACAGGGTCTCGACGTTCACCGCGAGGGTGGCGAACAGCAGCCCGGCCAGGACGCCGACGGCGACCGCGAACGCGATGGTGCCCTTGGCGAGCGGCCTCACGAGGGGCCGGTCCTCGAACAGCACGCGGCCCTCGGTCGGCTCGTAGATGCCGGTGACGGCGTTGAACACGGTGGTCTTCCCGGCCCCGTTCGGGCCGATAACGGAGAAGATCTGCCCCGGCTCGACGGTGAGGTCCACGGCGTTCACGGCGGTGATCCCGCCGAACCGCATCGTCAGCTTTTCGATCTTCAGTACCGACATGGCACCCCCGTTGGACCGCTACCCGGCCTTCGCGTCGGCGTCGTGCAACTCACGCCTCACCCGGGCCTCGGGGAGCAGCCCCTCGGGCCGGAACCGCATCATCAGGATGAGCACGAGGCCGAAGATCATGAGCTTCCACCCGCTGACCTTCTCGTAGTTCTTGCCGCCGGTGCCGAGTTGCTCCTGGAGCCAGTTGTCGAGGACGTTCGTGGCGATCCGGTCGAACCCCATGAGCAGGAACACGCCCAGCAGCACCCCGGAGCGGTTGCCGAGGCCGCCCAGAATGATGCAGCACACCATGATCATCGAGAGCGTGAAGTCGTACGCGGCGGGGTTGCCGGTGGTGCGGAGCGACATGGCGTAGAACGCGCCGGCGAGCCCGGCGAGCCCGGCCCCGATGGCGATGGCCGCGAGCTTGAGCCGGGCCGGGTTGAGCCCCATGCACGACGCGGCCAGCTCGTCCTCCCGCAGCGCCACCCACGCGCGGCCGAGCCGGGACCGCTCCAGGTTCCGCAGGAACAGCATCACGGCCCCGAGGGTGCCCAGGACGATGAAGTACAGGTACGGGTACTTGTACCACCGCACGCCCCACTCGTCGTTCACCCGGAACGCGCTGAGGTCCACGTTCTCCCGCACGCCGGGGACCGGGCCGGCGTCGATCGGGTTGAGCCCCTTCGTCCCCTCGGTGATCGCGTCCAGGTTGCGGATGGCGTACAGGGCGATGAGCCCGAACCCGAGGGTGACGAGCGCGAGGTAGTCGCCCCGGAGCCGGAGGATCGGGGCGGTGGTGGCCACGCCGACGGCGGCCGCGACGAGGGCCGCCGCCGCCGCCGCGACGAGGAAGCTCTGCTGGAACGGGAAGAACGGCACGGTGAGGATGCCGACGGTGTACGCCCCGATGCCGAAGAACGCGGCGATCCCGAGGTGCAGCACGCCCGTGTACCCGAGGACGACGTTCAGCCCCAGGGCGAGGATCGCGTAGATGAACAGGATGGTGAACTGCTCGCCGCGGTTGGCCTCCGCGAACGGGAGGAACGGGTACGCGGCCAGGAACACGAACAGGGCCGGGACCCAGTGCCGGAGCACGCTCATACTTTCTCCCGGACGCGGGCCCCGAGCAGGCCGGACGGGCGGAACACGAGGATCACGATGAGGATGGCGAAGATCGTGGCCTCGCTCCACTTGGCCCCGAGGTACGCCTTCGACAGCTCCCCGACGACGCCGATCACTAGCCCGCCGAGGACCGCCCCGGGGATGTTCCCGACGCCGCCGAGGACCGCCGCTGTGAACGCGTACAATCCGTTCTGGAACCCGATCTGGTAGTCCACCGACTTGATGTACAGGCCGTACACCACGGACCCGACACCGGCCAGCGCCCCGCCGATGCCGAACGTCGCGGCGACGACGCGGTCCACGTTGATCCCCATGAGCTGTGCGGCCGTCGGGTTCTGGGCCGTCGCCCGCATCGCCTTGCCGAGCGGCGTGAACTTGACGAACAGCGTCAGCGCGACCATCGCCGGGACCGTGACCCCGACGACCATCAGGTCCTTCCACGTGAACGCCAGCGCCCCGCCGAGCAGGTTGTCGTCGGGGATCAGATCGGGGAACCGAACCGGGGTCGCGCCCTTCCAGAACAGCCCGAGGTTCATGAAGACGAAGCTGACCCCGATGGCCGAGACGATGACGGTGAGCTTGGGGCTGTTGCGGAGCGGCTTGTAGACCACCCGGTCGGTCGCCACGTTCAGGCCGGCGCACGCCAGCGGGGTGACGACGAGCATGAGCAGCACCGCGCCGGCGACGGCCCCGCCGTCGCGCCCCGAGGCGGTCGAGACGCCCGCCCACCCGGCCAGGGTCAGGGCCAGGAACGTGCCGAGCATGAACAGGTCGCCGTGCGCGAAGTTGATGAGCTCGATGATGCCGTACACCATCGTGTACCCGAGCGCGATCAGCGCGTACAGCGAGCCGAGGACCAGCCCGAGCAGCAGGAACTGCCCGAACCCCGCGGCGTCGGTCTGGGCGAACAGGTCGAGCATCGGCACCCCCACAATCGGCGAACCCGGGGCGCGGACGGCGGGGGGCCCCGTCGCCCGCGCCCCGGGTTCGCCCGGCCGCGGTCGTGTCACTCCTGCGTCTTGACCGGTTTGAACTTCCCGCCCTCGATCTTGCTGATGGTGAGCACCTGGAGGGTGGTGTCGCCGTTCTCGTTGAAGCTCCACTTCCCGAGCGACCCGGCGTCGAAGTCCTTGGTGGCGAGGACGGCCTTGCGGATCGCCTCGCGGTCCTTCGCACCGACCTTTTTCACCGCCTCCAGGAACACCTTCGCGGCCTCGTACCCGTACACGGAGTACGCCTCCGGCTCGCTCTTGTACTCCTCGCGGTACTTCTTGACGAACTCGGCCCCGGCCCCGGTCAACTGGCTCGGGTCCTTCCCGCCGATGGTGGCGTAGACGCGGCCGTTGAGGACGTCGGCCCCGGCCGCCTTGATGAACGCGTCCTCGTAGCACCCGTCCGGCACGAACAGCGGGCAGTTGAGCCCCTCGCCCTTCATGTCGATGGCGATCTGCGGCCCCTTGCTCTGGGTGGTCCCGCCGAAGTACACCGCGTCCGGGTTCAGCGCCGCGATCTCCTTCATCAGGCCCTTGAAGTTTTGCTGGCTGACGACGATGCTCTGGTGGCCGAGGACCTTGATCCCGAGCTTCTCGCACTCGGCCTTGAACAGCCCGGCGATGCCGGCCCCGTACAGCTCCTTGTCGTCGAGCACGTACACCGACTTCGCCTTCAGTTCGGCGGCGAGGTAGCGGGCGGTCAGCGGCCCCTGGGTGTCGTCGGTCGGGCACACGCGGCAGAACGTGACGTTGCCCGACGGCCGGTACACCATGGGCTCGTCGTTCTTGAGGCCCGGGACCGGCTTGGTGAGCCCGGGCCAAGTGGCGGCCGGCGAGATCTGGAGGAGCCCGGCCTCGTTCAGGATCGGCATGGAGACCTTGGCGGCCCCCGAGTTGTACGGTCCGATGAAGACCATCACGTCCTTGTCGGAGACGGCCTCGCGGGCGTTGTCCGCCTCCTTGCCCGCGTCCCACTGCCCCTGCGCCGCGGTCGCGTCGTCCTTGTCTTGGTGCTGCAACTTCATCCCGGCGATCTCGCCGTTGTAGTCCTTGATCGCCAACTTAATCCCGTTGACGATCGTGTCCGTCTGGCCCTGGGCGGACCCGGTCCGGGGCAGGCTCGACACGATCTTGAGGGTGTTCTCCTTCTTCCCGCACCCGCCGGTCCCGAGGAGCGCGGCCGCCCCCACGCCGCCACCCGCAACGGTCAGAAACTTGCGACGGTCCACGGCGAACTCCCGGTGATGTGTGGGGGATGGGACAAGGCAGGTTTAGGGTTGAACGCGCCCCGCGTCAACGACCCGAGCCCCAACCCGCGCCGCTTATTCCCCCGTCGCATTTTACGCGGCGCGGCGGACGCCCTTCTGACCGATCACCCCGTTCAGGTATTCGAACAATTCCGCCTCGAAACGGTCCTTCCGAAACCCCACCGCCTGCCGCCGCGCGACACGTGGGTCGAACCGGTCGGCCTCGCGCTCGAACGTCTCGATGGCGGTCGCGACCGCGTCCACCGTCTGCTCGTGGAACACCACGGCCGTCGGGGTCGGGCTCTCGCCGAGCGGCCGGACCGTCTCCGTCAGCCCGCCGCGGCCGTACCCGATCACCGGGCACCCGCACGCCTGCGCCTCCAGCGGCACGATGCCGAAGTCTTCCTCGCCGGGGAACAGCAGCGCCTTCGCGCGCCGCAGGTGGTCGCGGATCACCTCGTCCGACTGCCAGCCGAGGAACTGCGTGGTCGGCCCCGCCTGCGCCTTGAGCTTCGCGAGGTGCTGGCCGCTGCCGATGACGACGAGCTTGCGGCCGAGCTTCTGGCACGCATCGACCGCGAGGTCGAACCGCTTGTACGGGGCGAGCGCGGACACCACGACGTAGAAGTCCTCGCGCGGCTCGTTCGACGGCCGGTAGAACTCGGTGTCCACCGGCGGGTAGATCACGGCGGCCTCGCGGCCGTAGCAGTCGCGGATGCGGTCCCGCACGGTGTTGCTGATGGCGACGAAGTGGGTGACGCGGCCCGCGGTGCGGCGGTCCCACTCGCGGATGCGGCCCATGAGGAGGTCAATGGCCTTCGCCTTCAGCCCGCCGAGGACGCCCTTCTTCGCGAAGTACGACTCCTGCATGTGCCAGGCGTACCGCATCGGGGTGAAGCAATAGCAGACGTGCGGGACGCCCTTCGGCGGGCGGGCGGACTTCGCGACGGCGTGGCTCAGGCTCACGACGAGGTCGGCGTTCTCGACCCGCCACCCGGCAACGAACGGCATGAGCGGCAGGAGGTAGCGGTAGTACCGCTCGACCCTCGGGAGCGCGTTGAGCGGGCTCGGGGTGATGCGGGTCCGCTCGATGGTCGGGGAGACGCTGCCGGGCTTGTGCAGGAGGGTGAGGAGGCGGCTCGCGGGCCACCGCCGGCACAGCGGCTCGAGGCACTTCTCGCCCCCGCGCATGCCCGTCAGCCAGTCGTGGACCAGCACCACCCGTTCGCCGGCGTCCATGCCGATCTCCTGCGCCAGAGCCCGGAAGGGGTCCGGGGGTGCGGACTGTACCGACTTTCGGGGGGGCGGAAAAGGCGGCTCGGTCGGGAAATGCTCGAATCCGGTGTGTCGGATTGCTCGCCGCTCCGGCCCGGTGTAAGCTACAACAGCACCAGACGCAGTTTGCGCGCCGCGGCCGCTCGTTCCTGCGTCGTCCGAATGTACTCTCCATCGAGTCGGCGGATCCCGCTCACATCGCGAGTTCGGGGACAGACAATGGCATTCACGCTGAGCATCGGTAAGTCGAGCCTGCTCGGGAACTACCGTGAGAACAACGAGGACTCGATCGACGTCAAGGCGTTCCCCGACCTGACGGTGTGCATCGTGGCCGACG
Source organism: Gemmata sp. (assembly GCF_051859125.1). NCBI lineage: Bacteria > Pseudomonadati > Planctomycetota > Planctomycetia > Gemmatales > Gemmataceae > Gemmata > Gemmata sp. Next base: position 5,740 of record NZ_JBHYGG010000068.1, on the reverse strand, counting down.
GGATGGGCGGCCAGGCGGCCGGCGAGATCGCGAGCAAGCGCGCGGTGGAAATCATCCCCGCCGTGCTCCGCAAGACGCTCACCTCGAACGTCAACGCCGAGGGCGTGAAGACCGCCACCCGCCGGGCCATCGTCCAGGCCAACGAAGAAATCATGGCGATGGGCGCGCTCGACAAGGACATGAAGAACATGGGGACCACCGTGGTCCTCGCCCTGTTCCGCAAGGGCGGCGAGGTGTACGTCGCGGGCGTCGGCGACAGCCGCGGGTACATGGTCCGCAACAAGAAGATCCAGCAACTCACCATCGACCACTCGCTGGCCCAGGCGCTCGTCGAGGCCAAGACCATCTCCCCGGCCGAGGCGAAGGACCACCGGTTCAAGAACGTGCTGTGGAAGTACCTCGGCAGCAAGGAAGTCGGCGAGGGGCCGGACGTCGCGGTCGTCCCCGTTCAGGCCGGCGACCGGTTCCTGCTCTGCACCGACGGCCTCACCGGCGTCGTGCCCGACGAGCAACTCGCCTCCGAGATCAGCGCCGCCGAGGACATGCAGCAACTCGCCGAGTCGCTCGGCCAGCTCGCGCTCACCCAGGGCTCGCGCGACAACGTCTCGTGCGTCGTGTTCGAAGTGCAGGAGTGATCGGGAGAGTGTTTGGAGTGTTGAAGAGTGTCGAGAGTGTTGGGGTTTAAGCTCGCAACTTCGGCCCCGATCGATCAACACTCTCAACACGAAACACTCTTCAACACTCTCACCAGTACATCTGCGCCGTCGGCTTGATGACCAGTTCGGGCACCGAGACCCGCGGCGGCAGCGAGGCGACGAACAGCACCGCGTCGGCCACGTCCTCGGGCTTCAGGATCACCGCCCGCTGCTCCTCCGAGACGGGCCGCGGCCGGGCCGCGAGGATCGGCGTGTCGATCTCCCCCGGATACACGTTGCTCACCCGCACCCCGCTGTCCTTCTCCTCGCCCGCCAGCACCAGCCCCAGCGCCCCCATCCCGAACTTCGCCGCGACGTAGGCCGCGCCGCCGAGCGGGTTCGCCCGCTTCCCCGCCACCGACACCACGTTCACGATCACGCCGTCCTTGCGGTCGAACATTTGCGGCAGCACGGCCTTCGTGCAGTAGAACGCGCCGTCGAGGTTCGTGCGGATCATCATGTCCCACGTCTCGGGCGTGAGTTCGCGGAGCGTGCGCTCCTTGATGTTGGTGCCGGCGTTGTTCACGAGCACGTCCACGCGGCCGAACGCCCTGGTGGCGGCGTCGATGAGCGCCTGGCACTGCTCGGCCTTGGTGACGTCGGTGGCCTGGGTGACGAGGTTGTCGCCGGCCTTCAACTCCGCGGCCACGGCGGCGAGCTTGGCGGCGTCGCGGCCCGCGATGACGACCTTCGCGCCTTCCTTGAGGAACAGGGCGGCCGTCGCCTTCCCGACCCCCGACCCGCCCCCGGTGACGACCGCGACCTTGCCTGCGAGCTTCGACATGGAGATTTCCTTGAAAGCCCGCAGATCGCGATCCGGGGGCCTGGGTGGGCTTCAGACACTGAACCCTCTTCGCTATGCTACTGTCTAACCGAACGGGCGGCACACGGCCGCGGCATCTTCACGAAGGGCGACTCCGATGAACGCTGACCTCCGCCGACGCACCGACGAGTTGTGCGCCCGTCTCACCCAGTTGCGGGACTCTCTTTGACTTGCCCAGCAAGACCGCGTTCCGCAATGAACTCGAGGCCAAGCAGGCCGAGCCCGACTTCTGGAACAACCAGGACCGGGCCAAGTCGGTGATCGCGCAGATCAAGGTCGCGAACGCGCTCGTGAAGCCGTTCGAGGAGCTCACCGCCGCGACGGGCGAGATCAAGGCGATGGCCGAACTCGCTGAAGAGGACGCCTCGTTCGAGGCCGAGATCGAGCCCGCACTCGCGCGTGCCGAGGAGCAGTACGAGGCGTTCGAACTCCAGACGATGCTCAGCGGCAAGCACGACGCGCGGTCCGCGATCGTGTCGATCAAGCCCGGGGCCGGCGGCACCGACGCCTGCGACTGGGCCGGCATCCTGTACCGGGCCTACTCCCGGTGGGCCGAGCGGCACGGGTTCGACGTGCCGAAGGACGAGGTCGACGTCGAGCCGAACCTCGAGGCCGGGGTCCAGAGCGTCACGTTCAAGATCATCGGCCCCTACGCCTACGGGTACATGCAGAGCGAGATCGGCGTCCACCGGCTCGTCCGGATGAGCCCGTTCGGCAGCGGCGACACCCGGCAGACGTCGTTCGCGGCCGTGGACGTGCTCCCGGAGATCCCCGACGACATCGAGATCGTCATCCGGGACGTGGACCTCGAGGTGCAGACCTTCAGCACCGGCGGCCCCGGCGGGCAGCACGTCAACAAGACCCAGTCCGGCGTCCGCCTGATCCACAAGCCGACGGGCATCCGGGCCGAGTGCCGCATGGGCCGGAGCCAGCACAAGAACAAGGCCGAAGCGATGCGGATGCTCCAGGCCCGGCTCGAAGCGGTCGAGGAGCAGAAGCGGATGGGCGACATCGTGAAGGCCTACGACGCGAAGGGCGAAATCGCGTTCGGCTCGCAGATCCGCAGCTACGTCATGCAGCCGTACACGCTCGTCCGCGAGGAGCGCGAGGGGATCGACCTCAAGACCCCGGCCATCAACGACGTCCTCGACGGCAACTTCGACCAGTTCATGCACGCCTTCCTGCGGCACAAGTCGGCGAAGATGAATAGGGTGAAGAAGTAAGCTGGAGCCACGGATGAACACGGATGAAACACGGATAAGAATTCAGAGCTGATTCCTGTCTGATCCGTGTTCATCCGTGGCTCTGTTCTCATGACCCGCACCATCGACGTCCCCGATCTCGCGGCGACCGAGGCCTTCGGGCGGCGGCTCGGCGCGCGGCTCTTCCCCGGGGCGGTCGTCGCGCTCGTCGGGCAACTCGGGGCCGGCAAGACGCACCTCACGCGGGCCGTCGCCGAGGGGCTCGACGTGCGGAACCCCGCCGCGGTCAACAGCCCCACGTTCGTGCTCATCCAGGAGTACCCGGCGCGGCTGCCGATCTACCACTTCGACGCCTACCGCCTGAGCGGGCCGCGCGAGTTCGCCGAGCTCGGCGTCGAGGAGTACTTTCGAGGCGACGGCGTGTGCATCATCGAGTGGGCCGACAAGGTCGAACCGACGCTCCCCGCCGAGCACCTCCGCATCGACATCGCGATCCTCGACGAGTCCCGCCGGCGGTTCACGCTCACGGCGACCGGTGAGCGGTACGAGTGCCTGCTCCGCGAGTTCCCGTAATCGCGTGCGCGTCGCACGGGAAGTTTGTGCGGGCCTGTGTTAAAATCTCCGGGACCAACCGCCACGCGACCCCGAGCGAGCCCCGCGGATGTCGAACCCGACGCCCACCTCCAGCGGCGCGGACCGCCCGTCCCCCCCGCGCCAGGGCCGCGCCCCGGAGCCCCGGGCGTACCCGTTCCTCCAGCCCCCCGTTGAGCCCGACGAGATCGGCCGCGTCGGGCACTACCGCGTGCTGCACCTGCTCGGTGCGGGCGGCATGGGGATGGTGTTCGCGGCCGAGGACCTCGCGCTGCGTCGGCACGTTGCCATCAAGGTGGTGCACCCGGACCTGGCCGCGGGCGACGGCGGCGCGCTGCAGCGGTTCCTCCGCGAGGCCCGCGCCCTCGCGGGCGTCAAGCACCAGAACATCGTCACCGTGTACCAGGCGTTCCAGGACCGCGGCACCGTGTTCCTGGTGATGGAGCTCCTCAAGGGCGAGTCGCTCGAAGCGTGGGTGCAGCCCACGAAGAGCCCGGTCCTGGACGACGTCCTGCGCATCTCCCGCGAGGCCGCCGAGGGGCTCGCCGCGCTGCACGCCCACGGGCTCATCCACCGCGACATCAAGCCCGCGAACATCTGGCTGGAGTGCCGGCCCGGGAACCGGCCGAAGAGTGCCCCGGGGTTCCAGGTGAAGATCCTCGACCTCGGCCTCGTGCGGGCGGTCGAGCAGAGCGACGGGCTCACCGAGTCCGGCATGGTGATGGGCACCCCGGCGTACATGTCGCTGGAGCAGGTCCGCGGCCAGGCGCTGGACCACCGGACCGACCTGTTCAGCCTCGGGTGCGTGATGTACGCGCTCTGCACCGGCCGGCCGCCGTTCAAGGCCGAGAACCCGGTCGCGCAGGCGGCGGCGCTCATCCGCGGCCGGTTCACCCCGGTGCGGGAGTTGAACCCGGCGGTCCCCGAGTCGCTCGCGGTGCTCATTACACGGATGCTGGCCACGGAACCCGCGGACCGACCGGCATCGGCCGCGGAGGTCATCGACGCCCTGGACGACCTGAACGACCTGGAGATCACGCCCGTGGTCGGAATCGAGGGGGCGGCCCCGCTCCCGGCGACCGAGCCGCTCCGCGCCCCGGTCCCGAGGGTCCGGGGCGCGAACACTCCGCAGTCCGAGAGAATGGTGCGGAAGACGCAGGCGCTCGTCACAGCCCCGGCCGACGAGCGAACCGAGGAGGACGCCGCCAGCAGGTCGGGCCGCAAGAGCCGCTCGCGGACCAAGGCCAAGAAGAAGCCGAAGTCGTTCTGGAAGAAGCACGGCGTCACCCTGATTGCCGCGGTGTGGTTGGGCGTCGCGGGCCTCCTCTTGGTCGCGGCCCTCGGCAACCGGGACCGGAACCGGGCGGGAGCGGGCACGCCGAAGGCCGACCCGGTCCCGGCTCCGCCCGTCACCCCGGGCAGGTCCGGTGAGGTCACCTACCTGACCGACTTCCCCGCGGCGCGAACGGTCCCGGCCCCGGCCGTCCCGCTCCCGCCCGGGGCGGACGGAACGGTCCGCGTGAACGGGCAGGCGGCGGCACACGGGCTGTTCGTGCACCCCGGGCCGCGTGAGGCCCCGCCGACCCGCGCGACGTACCGGCTGAACAAGGAGTACGCCCGGTTCCGGGCCGCGGTGGCGTACAACGACACCGCGCCCCCGTCCCCCCCGCCGATTCGGTTCGTGGTCTACGCCGACGGCGTGCAGAAGTGGCAGTCCGCGCAACCCCAGCGGGCCGCGGCCCCGCAAGCATGCGACGTGGACGTCCGCGGGGTGACCGAGTTGGTCCTGGAGGTGGTGGCCGAGGAAACCGAGCGCGGCGCGCACGCGGCGTGGATCGACCCGCGGGTCACGAAGTGACCGCCGCCAGTTCCTCGAACGCGGCCGGTCCCGGCGCCGCGCGGTCGGCGGTCATCCGCGACACGAGGTCGAACACGGCCCGGTTCAGCGGGCACGGCGTACCGGTCGTCTCGGCGAGCCGGATCAGGTGCCCGTTGTAGTTGTCGATCTCCGTGCGGCCCTTCTGGATCTCGCCGGCCATCGAGCAGTACGTCCCGCGGAGCGACGGCTCGAAGAACTTCGCCATCAGCCCCGCGACCCACTTCCGCCGCAGGATCCCCGCCACCGTGGACGGGTGGAACGGCCCGACCTTCCCGAGTTCAATGCCGGCCGCGGTGAGGACGCGGTGGTTCTCCTGGAGCAGCGCGAAGAACAGCTTCCGGGCGACCGGCACGGACAGCAGCTTGCCGTTGTCAATGCCTGCCGCGGCCGCGAGCGGCGAGATCGCCGCGTTGTACATCAACTTCGTGTGCTTGATCGGGCCGATGTCGGGGACGGTGACGACGGAGAACAACCCCGCGGCTCGCAAGAGGTCGGCGAGCGGGGGGCGTGAGCCCCCCGAGGCCCGCACGTGAGCGGGGGGCTCACGCCC
>NZ_JBHYGG010000067.1:0-17334 GCF_051859125.1 Gemmata sp. | reverse complement strand
GGGGCCGCGGCGGCCGAGGTGGTCCGGGCCGCGGTGGTCGGGGCCGTGGCCGCGGCCGTGCGGGGCGGCCGGGTCCGGTTCCGGGTCGCCGGCAGAGGCGACCCGTGGGGCGACGGCGACACGGTGCTCGACGACGGGGACGACGGGACGGGTACGACGTGCCGACCAACCTGCGCAAGCTCCGGCTCGGCAACACCGGCTTGACGGACGCCGACGCGCTACTCGCCAGCCCCACGTTCGCTGGGCTCACCAACTTAATGATCTGGACCCACAGCCCGCTCCCGCGCGGGTTCGGGAGGAAACTCCGGGCCCGGTTCGGGAGCGACCTGTCGCTCCGTTCCGAGGTGTCGTAGACGCCAGACGCAAGCAGGCCCGCCGCGGGCGGATACCCGCGACGCCCGTTGAGGTCGGTGTGGATGGCTGTATGGCCGAGTGCGGACCGAGGTTATCTCTCTACCACTACTCCCTTTCGCAGGAGCTATTCAGCGGACATCCGATCGAGCGACGCCCCCGAGGCCCCCTGAAGTCCCCGGCGTTGCCTGCAACTACACTTTTGGGAAAGTCGAGGCGTTCCTCGCGCTCCGCATGGGGTGGGATTAAACAACTAATCGTAAAATCATCTGTATATTACATTCTTAGACATTTTTTTTATTACAACTATAAATCGATCGGTTCTTCGATTGACCCCGGTTCGAACTGGCGCTAGCATCGCGCCATGACCGACCTCTCCTCGTGGGTTGCCACCCTGCTGGTGTGGGTCGTCGCGGTGGGCACCGCCCTCTGGGTCGCCGGGGCGATCTACTTCGACGCGTGCGGCGGCTCGCGGCTCGGAAAGCTGCTCGGCCTGGCGTGGGTCGGAGGGGCGGTCACGCTGCTCGCGGCCTGGGAGCCACTTTGGCAACCGGCCGCGGCGCTGGCGGCCGCAACGGCGGTATTCGTCGCGTGGTGGCTCCGCCAGCAGCCGAGTCACAACCGCGACTGGGACCCGAGCGTGGCCGTCCTCCCGCGGGCCGAAGTGAGCGGCGACGCGGTTGCGATCCGCGGCCTCCGCAACTTCGACTACCCGGCGCCCGGCGCGTTCACGCCCCGGTACGAGACCCGCACCGTCCGCCTGTCCAACCTCGTCGCGGCCGACGTGATCTTCTTCACCTGGGGCTCCCGGTGGATGAGCCACCCGGTGCTGGTGTTCGACTTCGGCCCGGACGGCCGCGTGTGCGTCTCGGTCGAGGTGCGGTACAGGAAGGGCCAGGGGTTCTCCACGCTCCGCAGCCTGTACCGGCAGCAGGAACTCGCGATCGTGTTGGCCGACGAGCGGGACGCGATCCTGCGGCGCACGCGGTACGCGACCAACCAGGTCGGGCGGCTGTACCGGCTGGCCGCGCCGCCCGACGAACTGCGGGTGGTGTTCCTTGATTACGTTGCGGCGGTCAACGCGCTGTACGACCGGCCCCGGTGGTACCACGGGCTGTGCATGAACTGCACCACCACGTTCTACCGGCTCCCCGGCACCCGGCTGCGGCTCGACTGGCGCGTCATCGCCAACGGCCTGCTCGACCGGGCGCTCTACGACGGCGGGCGGCTCGACACCTCGCTTCCGTTCGACGAGCTCCGCCGCCGCGCCGTACTCAACGACATCGCGAACGCGGCCCCCGCGGCCGGGTTCGGGGACCACCTCCGCACGGAACTGGAGCGCCGCCGCCATGAGCGATGAGATCGTCGCGCTGCTGAAGGTCCACGCGTTCTTCCGCGGCCTGGGCGACGAGGCGGTGCGGGACGTGCTGGCCGTCGGCCGGGCGGCCGAGTACGCGACGGGCGGGTCCGTCCACGAGCCGGGCGAGCCGGTCGCGTCGGTGCGGTTCGTGCTCCGCGGCCGCCTCAAGGCGGTGAGGGTGGACGCACACGGCCGCGAGACTCTGTTCCGCACGTTCGACCGGGGCGAGCAACTCGGGCTGATGATCGGCGTGCTGAACGAGCAGGTGCCGCTCCGCGTGTACGCCCTGGAGCCCACGACGGTCCTGGAGGTCGCCCACGAGGACGCGATGGACCTGACGGCGCGGCACGCCGACCTCCGCCGCCTGTGGCTGCGGACCTACGCGGGGGCACTGCGGAAGCACTTCTTCGGGGTCGCCGGGGCCCGCGGGCCGACGATGCTCGCGCTCGTTCACGAGACCCCGGCCACGCGGCCCCTCGCCCGAAAACTGGTCGAGCGGCTGAGCGGCCTCGGGGAGGCCCTCGGCGTGTTCAGCGACGCCCCCGGGTGGCAGCCCGCGGCCGGGGTGGGGGTCTGCTCCCTTACTGCCGACGGCGGGGCCGCGGACGCCGACGCGGTCCGCCGGCAGGTGGCCGAGTGGCACGGCGCGACCCGCATCGTGTACGACGTCGGGGCCGACCTCGCACGCGAGCGGATGGACCAGTTACTCCGGCTCGCGGACCGGATCGTGTACCTCGTCCCGGCCGCCGCGGGGGCCGTCGCGGTGGACCGCCTGCGGGCGCTCGACGTCGCGGCCCGCGGCCTCCGGGAGAAGGTCTGCGTCGCGTGGCTCCTCGAGCCCGGCCGCACCGTCGCGCCGCCCGCGCCGGGGCTGTCCGAACTGGCCGGGTGGGACGTGAAGGTCGCCGAGGCGGCCCCGGCGTACCCGAGCGGCCGCGTGCTCGGGAGCGGCTTCGAGCGGCTCGTCCACGAACTCCGCGGGGTCCGCATCGGCGTGGCGCTCGGGGGCGGCGCGGCCCGCGGCATGTCGCACCTCGGCGTGCTGAAGGCGCTGGAGGACAGCGGGATCGTCGTGGACGCGATCGCGGGCACCAGCGCCGGCGCTCTGACCGGGGCCGTCTACGCCTCGGGGCTCGACAGCGCGTACAGCACCGACCGGTTCGCCGCCGACCTAAGCCCGTCGTGGGTGTTCCGCCGGTTCCCGAAGGGGAGCTACTGGCACCTGCTGTACCAGTACCGCCGCGGGCACTTCGACCCCATGCTGAGGAAGTACCTCCGCGACTGGACCCTGGAGCAACTCGCGGTCCCGTGCCTGCCCGTCACCGTGGACCTCGTGTCCGGCCGGTCCGTCGTGCGGGACCGCGGCGACGCGGTCCACGCGGTGCTGGAGAGCATTAACCTGCCGGTCCTGTCGGCCCCCATCGTCCGCAACGGCGAGGCGCTGATCGACGGCGGGCTGGTGAACAACGTCCCCGCCGACGTGCTCGTGGCCCGCGGGTGCAACTTCGTGATCGCCGTGAGCGTGACGGCGAAGATGGAGCGGCGGTTCTGCGACATCACCCCGGGCGGCCCGGTCCAGCGGCGGGGGCCCTCGACGCTCCAGACGATCCTCCGCAGCCTTCTCGTGCAGAACCACAGCCTCAACGGGATCGGCGTGCAGCCGGCCGACGTGGTGATCGAGCCCGACGTGACCGGGTTCGACCTGTCCGAGTTCATGCGGGCGAAGGAGCTCGCCGCGGTCGGGGAGCGGGCCGCACTGGAGCAGATCCCGCGGGTGAAGCAGCTCCTCGCCCGCCTCGACCCGCACCTGTTCCCGCTCGCGCCGCCGGGGGGTGTTTGACCCGGTCGCTTGCCTTACCCGGCGGTTACCGGATAATCCGTGGTGCCACCACTCACAACCGGAGCCCACCCATGAGAGCGATCGCGTTCGCCGCCGCGTCCCTGTTCGTCGCGACCCTTGCCGCGGGCACCAGCGCCCGCGAGGGCAAGGGCGAGCCCGCCTTCAAGACGAGCACCGAGCACCTCGACAAGTCGTGGAACCTGGCCGTGAAGTCGGTCCGCGTCGCGGAGGTGAAGAAGGAGAGCCTGGGCGACCAGAAGTTCACCCCGCCCAAGGCGTTCAGCGAGGTCCACGTCACACTGGAGTTCGCCGACGAGCCCGCGTCCGTGAAGGAGATCCGGCGGCGGTTCGTGACCGAGGCGAACATGCCCAAGGTCGGCGAGGCGGCACTCAAGGAGCCGCAGACGCAGCTCTGGCTCCTCGACGGCGAGGGCGTGGTCCTCAAGAAGTTCGAGCCGTGGAGCATCGAGGGCGAAATCACCGGCGTGGTCAAGGACGCCTTCCGGGTCGTGATCTTCGTCGAGCCCGAGTTGCTCAAGAAGGCGAAGCGGATCGACCTCCGCCCCGCCTCGAAGTGAGCCGCCCGCGGGGCCGGGCGCGCCCGGCCCCGCTCTCGGGACGCTCGCACAATCTCAGCACTCTCTTCATTACACATTTCCCAATTTCTTGGTGCCGCGTGTCAGGGAATCGGGTAGCTTGATCCCGCCGCCCCATGCCCAGCCCACGACCCGCGTTTCCCCGCACCCGTGCGGTGTGAAGCCAATTGCGCGTGCGCGCGGCCGCCCGCGAGAGCCCCACGCACCAGCGGAGCACCCCATGAGCGACGTCAACGACCTGCTGTCCCGCATCGACGGGGCGATCACGGCCGTCAAGGACAAGGCCCAGAAGATCGCGAAGCAGGAACTCCAGCACTTCGTCGAGCGCGAGAAGCTCGCCAAGGAGTACGAGGCGGCCCGCGACACGATCGTCGCCGCGGTCCGGCCCCGGCTCGAAGCGTTCGGCAAGCGGATGGGCGAGCGGGCCACCGCGGCGCTGTCCAAGACCGAGACCCGGCGGTCGGTCCGGTTCGAGTTCCGGTCCGACAAGGCGTACATCTCGCTCGGGTTCTCGCTCGCCCCGGACCGGGACCTCAGGAACGCCGTGCTGGAGTACGACCTGAAGGTCGTGCCGGTGCTCTGGAAGTTCGACTCGCACGCCGAGTTCGTCACCCCGATCGCGGCCCCGGACCTGCCCGGCGTGACGAAGTGGCTCGACGACCGGCTCGTCGGGTTCGTGGAGCTGTACATCAACATCCACGAGAGCGAACTGTACGACAAGGCCCAGTACGTCGAGGACCCGGTCGCGAAGGTGAAGTTCCCGAAGTTCGCCGCCGGCGCGACCCTCGACCACGGCGGCCAGACGCACTTCTTCATCGACGAGCACACCCGGGCCGAGTTCGCCAAGCAGAAGGGCGTCTGACGGCCACCCCGCCCCGTGCCCCCGAGACCGCCCCAACCCGAGGAACCGAGATGACGACCCCCGCCTCGATCAGCGCCTTCGGCCCGGCCCGCTCCACGGTCCCCGGCGCGCCCCTGGCGGCCGACGAGGTGCGGAAGCTCGACGCCTTCTGGCGGGCGAGCAACTACCTCGCGCTCGGGATGACGTACCTCAAGGCGAACCCGCTCCTGCGGGAGCCGCTCAAGCCCGAGCACGTCAAGGACCGGCTCCTGGGGCACTGGGGCACCAGCCCCGGCCTCGCGTTCGCGTACATCCACCTCAGCCGCCTCATCAAGAGGCTCGACCTCGACGTCGTGTTCATGGCCGGCCCCGGGCACGGCGCGCCCGGGGTCCTCGGCCCGTGCTACCTCGAGGGCGCGTACACCGAGGTGTACCCGGACTGCACCGAGGACGAGGAGGGGCTGCTCCGGTTCTTCCGGCAGTTCTCGTTCCCCGGCGGGATCGGGAGCCACTGCACCCCCGAGACCCCCGGCTCGATCCACGAGGGCGGCGAGCTCGGGTACGTCCTGTCGCACGCGTGCGGGGCCGCGTTCGACAACCCGGACCTGATCGTCGCGGCCGTGGTCGGCGACGGCGAGAGCGAGACCGGGCCGCTCGCGACCTCGTGGCACGTCAACAAGTTCCTCAACCCGGTCCGCGACGGGGCGGTGCTCCCGATCCTGCACCTCAACGGGTACAAGATCAACAACCCGACCATCTGGGCCCGGGTGCCGCACGAGGAGCTCGAGGCGTTCTTCCGCGGCACCGGGTGGACCCCGTACTTCGTCGAGGGGTCCGACCCCGAGACCATGCACCAGGCGATGGCCGCGACCCTCGACAAGTGCGTCGCCGACATCCGCGCCGCGCAGAAGGAGGCCCGGTCCAGCGGCACCCCGTTCCGCCCGCGGTGGCCGATGATCGTGCTCCGCACGCCGAAGGGCTGGACCAGTCCGGGCGAGGCCGGCGGCCACAAGCTCGAGGGGTCGTGGCGCGCGCACCAGGTGCCGATGGGCGACGTGAAGAAGGACAAGGCCCGGCTCAAGCTCCTCGAGGACTGGATGCGGGCCTACAAGCCCGAGGAGCTGTTCGACGCGGCCGGCACGTTCAAGGCCGAACTGAAGGCGATCGCCCCCACCGGCCCACGCCGCATCGGCGCGAACCCGCACGCCAACGGCGGGCGCCTGAAGAAGGCGCTGCGGATGCCGGACTTCCGCACGTACGGCATCGAGGTGAAGACGCCGGGCACCGCCGAGGCCGAGAACTGCAAACCGCTCGGCGTGTTCCTCCGCGACGTGATGAAGGCGAACATGCAGAACTTCCGGGTGTTCGGCCCGGACGAGAACACCTCGAACAAGTTGCAAGCGGTGTACGAGGTGTCGAAGAAGCTGTGGCTCGAGGAGTACTTCCCCGAGGACGCCGACGGGGGCGAACTGGCGCCCGACGGCCGCGTGGTCGAGATGCTCAGCGAGCACACCCTGGAGGGGATGCTCGAGGGGTACGTGCTCACCGGCCGGCACGGGTTCTTCAGCACCTACGAGGCGTTCGCGCACGTCATCGACTCGATGTTCAACCAGCACGCCAAGTGGCTGACGATCTGCAACCACCTGTCGTGGCGGGCCAAGGTCGCGTCGGTGAACCTGCTCATCACCAGCACCGTGTGGCGGCAGGACCACAACGGGTTCACGCACCAGGACCCCGGGTTCCTCGACGTGGTGGTGAACAAGAGCGCCGCGGTCACCCGGATCTACCTGCCGCCGGACGTGAACTGCCTACTGTCCGTCGCCGACCACTGCCTGCGGAGCGAGGGGTACATCAACGTCATCGTGTCGGACAAGCAGAACCACCTCCAGTACCTGGACATGGAGACGGCGATCGTCCACTGCACCAAGGGCATCAGCATCTGGCCCAGGGCGAGCACCGACGCGGGGCACGAGCCGGACGTGGTGGTGGCCTCGGCCGGCGACATCCCGACCAAGGAGGCGCTCGCGGCCGTGGACCTGCTCCGCCAGGAGTTCCCGGACCTCCGGATCCGGTTCATCAACGTGGTGGACCTGTTCCGGCTCCAGCCCGACACCGAGCACCCGCACGGCCTCTCCGACCGGGACTTCGACTCGCTGTTCACCGTGGACAAGCCGGTGATCTTCGCGTTCCACGGGTACCCGTGGCTCATCCACCGGCTCGCGTACCGGCGGACCAACCACAAGAACCTGCACGTCCGCGGGTACAAGGAGAAGGGGAACATCAACACCCCGCTCGAGCTGGCGATCCAGAACGAGATCGACCGGTTCACGCTGGCGATCGACGTGATCGACCGCGTACCGACGCTCCAGGTGGCCGGGGCGCACGCCAAGGAGAAGTTCCGCAACATGCAGATCGAGTGCCGGGACTACTCGCACGAGCACGGGGTCGACAAGCCCGACGCGGCCAACTGGAAGTGGCCGTACTGACCGTGTCACGAAGTCGCTCGCGGCTTCGCGGAGGGGCACACCGTGACCGACGCCGTCCTCGTCCTGAACGCCGGGTCGTCGAGCCTCAAGTTCTCCGCCTTCGCGGCGGGGGGCGGGGGCGCCGCGCTCGCGCACGGGCAGGTCGCCGGCCTCGGCACCGGCACCGCGCCGCGGTTCACGATGGACGGCGGGGGCGAGCAGTCGTTGCCCGCGGGCGCGACCCACGACGACGCGCTCGGGGTCGTGCTGGAACAGTGCCGGACCACGCTGGGCGACGCGCGCATCGTCGCGGCCGGGCACCGGGTCGTCCACGGCGGCCTCGCGTTCACCGCCCCGGTGCGCATCGACGCCGGCGTGCTGGCGAAGCTCGACGAACTCGTGCCGCTCGCCCCGCTGCACCAGCCGCACAACCTCGCCGCCATCCGGGCCGTCGCGACGCGCGCCCCGGGGGTGCCGCAGGTCGCGTGCTTCGACACCGCGTTCCACCGCACCCAGCCGCCGCTCGCCCAGCACTTCGGGCTCCCGCGGGCCCTCACCGACGCGGGCGTGATCCGGTACGGGTTCCACGGGCTGTCCTACGAGTACATCGCCTCGGTGCTCCCGGGCGTCGACCCGCACGCGGCGGGCGGCCGCACGGTGGTCGCGCACCTGGGCAACGGCGCGAGCCTGTGCGCGATGCGGGCGTGCCAGAGCGTCGCGACCACGATGGGGTTCACCCCGGCCGACGGGCTGGTGATGGGGACGCGGTGCGGCTCACTCGACCCGGGGGTCGTGCTGTACCTGATGAACCACCTTGGCATGACCGCGTCGCAGGTGGAGCACCTGATCGACCACGAGTCGGGGCTGCTCGGCGTGTCGGGCGTGTCGAGCGACATGCGCGAACTGCTCGCGAGCAGCGACCCGCGGGCCGCGGAGGCGGTCGACCTGTTCGTGTACCGGATCGGCCGCGAGCTCGGGTCGCTCGCGGCGGCGCTGGGCGGGCTCGACGCGCTGGTGTTCACCGGCGGCATCGGCGAGCACGCGGCCCCGGTGCGGGACCGGGTGGTGCGCGCCGCGGCGTGGCTCGGCGCGTTCGCCGTCCACGTGATCCCGACCAACGAAGAACTGATGATCGCCAACCACACCCGCCGGGTCCTGGGGTTGTGACCGGGATGGCCCGGATGGTTCCGGAGAGCTTCGGCCGGAGGCACGCGGGCCGCTGCGCAACGTGGATTCCGCAACCTGTTGCGGATGGATCACTTGAGATTCGTGAAGTTGATCTGATGGACTTTCTTCCGGACTTGTGTGGTGGTTCCGGACTTTGTGAATGGTTCCGGAGGTGGGGTGTGCCTCTCGCCCGGAACCATTTTCACTGTTCGGCCGAGCCGGCCGCCTTCCGGGCCCGAACGGGTCACGAACGGAGCAGGTCATGAGTGGGAGCGGTGCAACCGCCGGCGAGTCCGTCGTGCCGCTGTCGGACGAGCGGGCCGTCCTCGACGTGATCGCGAAGTCGGTCCTGAACCTGTGGGACACGGTCAACACGCTGACCCGCCTGCGGCCCACCAAGCGGGAGCGGTACCGGGTCACCATCTTCGGCTCGGCCCGGGTAAAGCCGGACCACTGGGTGTACGGGGCGGTCCGCGACGTGTCGGCCGAACTCTCCCGGCTCGGGTGCGACATCGTGACCGGCGGCGGTCCGGGCCTGATGCAGGCCGCCAACGAGGGCGTGAAGCTCGCCGACCCGGACGGCGCGCACCAGCAGTCGGTCGGCATCCGCGTCGAGTTGCCGTTCGAGCAGGACGTGAACGCCTTCGTGACCCAGGCGTTCGAGCACAAGACGTTCTTCACCCGGCTGCACCACTTCGTGCTGGTGTCCGACGCGTTCATCGTGACCCCGGGCGGCATCGGCACGGTGCTCGAGACGCTGATGGTGTGGCAGCTCCTCCAGGTCCGCCACCTGCGGGACACGCCGCTGATCCTGGCGGGCGCGCACTTTTGGGACGGCCTGCTCGACTGGACCCGGGCCGCGATGCTGCACCCGGACATGCCGCTCGCCGGCCCGGACGACCTGACCATCCCGCAGGTGCTGCCCGACGCCCCGGCGATCGTCGCCGCGGTCCGCGAGCACCACGCGAAGTGGGTCGCCCGCCAGAGCTGACCACCTCCCCTCTCCCGGAGACGCCGATGGCCGCCCCGAGTTCCGACTCGCTAAGCAGGTACGAGTGCGCCGGGTTCCGCTTCCCGGACCGCGACTACTACGACCGGCACCTCGTGTTCGGCCACGTCGCGGCGCGGGACGCGGCCACGCAGCGGGAGCGGTTCGAGGCCGTGGCCCGCACGCTCCGCGACGTCCTCGCCCAGCGGTGGATCAAGACCAACGACACCTACGACCGCAAGAACCCGAAGCAGGTGTACTACCTGTCGATGGAGTTCCTCATCGGCCGGTCGCTGGTGAACAACATCGTCAACCTCGGGGTCGAGCAGTTCGTCCGCGAGGAGCTCCGGTCGGACCCGCGGCAGGACTGGAAAGAGGTGCTGGAGACCGAGCCGGACGCGGGCCTGGGCAACGGCGGTCTGGGGCGACTGGCGGCGTGCTTCATCGACTCCCTCGCGACCCTCGAGGTGCCCGCCATCGGGTACGGGCTCCGGTACGACTACGGCATCTTCCGCCAGGAGCTGAAGGACGGCCGCCAGGTCGAGCAGCCGGACCCGTGGCTGTCGCGCCCCGACCCGTGGGAAGTCGTGCGGCCGGGGGAGACGGTGACCGTTCCGTTCGCGTGCCGGTTCGAGGTCCACGGCGGGCAGGTCGCCCCCCGCCGCGGGTCCGGGTCGACCATGCTCGGCGTCCCCTACGATCGCCCGGTCGTGGGGTACGGGGGGAGGACCATCAACACGCTTCGGCTGTGGAAAGCCGGGGCCGCGAGCGAGTTCAACTTCGGCGAGTTCAGTAGCGGCGACTTCTTCGGCGCGGTGTCCGACCGGGTGCTGGCCGAGTCGGTCACCCGCGTGCTGTACCCGGACGATTCGACGCCCCGGGGCCGGTCCCTGCGTTTCGTCCAGGAGTACTTCCTGGTCCGGTGCTCACTGGCCGACATTGTGGCCCGGTTCCGCCGCCGCGGGAACGACTGGGCCGCGCTGCCCGACAAGGTCGCGGTCCAACTCAACGACACGCACCCGGCGATGGCCGTGCCGGAGTTGATGCGGATCCTGCTCGACGAGGCCGGACTCGGGTGGGACGAGGCCTGGGACCTGACCGTCCGCACGCTGGCGTACACGAACCACACGCTCCTCCCCGAGGCCCTTGAGAAGTGGGGGGCGGACCTGTTCGAGGCGCTGCTGCCGCGGCACCTGGAGATCGTGTACGAGATCAACCGCCGGTTCCTCGACGTCGTGCGGGCGAAGCACCCCGGGGACGACGCGAAGCTCGCCCGGGTCAGCCTCGTCGAGGAGGGGGCGGAGCGGAAGGTGCGGATGGCGCACCTCGCCATCGTCGGCACCCATAGCACCAACGGGGTGGCGGCCATTCATTCGGAGTTGCTCCGCACCAAGACCGTGCCGGACTTTGCCGAGCTGTTCCCGGACCGGTTCAACAACAAGACCAACGGCGTCACCCCCCGGCGGTGGCTCCTGACCGCCAACCCGGACCTGGCCCGCCTGCTCACCGAGGCGGTCGGCGACGGGTGGGTGACCGACCTGTCGCGGCTGCGCAAGGCCGACCCGCTCGCGAACGACGCCGGGTTCCGCGACCGGTTCCTCGCCGCGAAGCGGGGCGCGAAGGCGCGGTTCGTGGACTGGATCGGGGCCACCGCCGGGATCGCCCTTGACCCCGACACGCTGTTCGACGTGCAGATCAAGCGGATCCACGAGTACAAGCGGCAACTGCTGAACGCGGTGCAGTGCGTCGTCTGGTACAACCGCCTGCGCCAGAACCCGGGCCTCGACGTGCCCCCGCGGACCGTGCTGTTCGCCGGCAAGGCGGCCCCGGCGTACCACCTCGCCAAGGTCATCATCATGTTGATCACGAGCATCGGCCGCGTGGTGGGCGCCGATCCCGCGGTCCGGGGCAAGCTCCGGGTCGAGTTCCTGCCGAACTACTCGTGCACACTGGCCGAGCACCTGATCCCGGCCGCCGACGTGTCCGAGCAGATCTCGACCGCCGGGTACGAGGCCAGCGGCACCAGCAACATGAAGCTCATGATGAACGGGGCGCTGACGGTGGGCACCCGCGACGGCGCGAACATCGAGATCGCCGAGGAGGCCGGCGAGGGGAACGTGTTCCTGTTCGGGCTCACCGCGGAGCAGGTGCTCGGCGGCCGGGGGTGGTACGACCCGCGGTGGCACTACGAGAACGAACCCGAAACGAGGGCGGCGCTCGATCTGATCTTCAACAACCACTTCAGCCCGGACGAGCCGGGCATCTTCGAGCCGCTCCGCGAGACGCTGCTCACCAGGGGCGACTACTACATGCACCTCGCCGACCTGACGGCGTACGTGCAAACGCAACAGATGGTCGCGGCGGTCTATCGCGACCCGCAGGCGTGGGCGGCCAAGGCGATCCACAACGTCGCGCGGTCCGGGAAGTTCTCGAGCGACCGCACGGTCTTCGAGTACCTCCGGGACGTCTGGACGGCCGGCCCCTGTCCGATCGGGTGACTGTCGAACGGGTTTACACTGGAACGCGCGATGACGTGGGAGCAACGGTACCGACTGCGCCAACTGGCCCGCACCTCGCTGGTGCTGTGGGCCGCCGTCGCGCTCGTGGCGGCCCTGTTCACCGCCCGCGGGGTGCTGTGGCTGGACGGCGAGACCGGGTGGCACCTGTACCGCTTCAGCCCGGACGGCGCGCGGGCGGTCCTCGGGACGCTCGTGAGCTCGATGCTCACGTTCATCGTGTTCGTCCTCTCGACGACGCTGATCGTCGTGCAACTCGCGAGCGGGCAACTCACCCCGCGGGTGATCGCGCTCGTGCTCGCCGCCCCGGGCGTGAAGGTCGCGCTCGCGGCGCTGACGTTCACCTACGCCTACACGCTCGCGGCCCTCGGGCGCGTCGAGGACCGGGTTCCGGACCTGCACGTCGGCATCGCGGTGGGGCTCAACCTGCTGTGCATCGTCGTCTTCTTCGAGTTCGTGCAGCGGTTGTCGGTCGGCCTCCGCCCGGGGTCACTCCTGCTGTCCATCGCCGACCGGACCCGGGCGGTGATCAACGACGTGTACCCGACCGCGTTCGACCCGTCCCGGCCCGAGGAGCAACCCCGTGCGGTGCTGCCGGCGGCCGCCCCGCGGGCGGTCGAGTTCGAGGGGCGGTCCGGGGTGGTGATGGCGGTCGGCCTCGCGGATCTGGTGCGGATCGCGCGGGAGGCCGACGCGGTCGTCGAACTGGTGCCCCAGGTCGGCGACTCGATCACCGGCGGCGACCCCCTGTTCCGCGTGTTCGGCGGCCGCGGCGGTGTCGCGACCCGCCGGCTCCGCGGGTGCGTCGCGGTCGGGTCCGAGCGGACCCTCGATCAGGACCCGCGGTTCGCGTTCCGAATGCTCGTGGACATCGCGAACAAGGCGCTGTCCCCGGCCATCAACGACCCGACGACCGCCGTGCTCGTGCTCGACCAGATCGACAACCTGCTCCGGTGGCTCGGCGCGCGGCGGCTCGACGAGGGGTTCACCCGCGACGCCAGCGGGGCGGTCCGCGTGGTGTACGGCACCCCGGACTGGCCCGACTACGTGACCCTCGCGGTCAGCGAGATCCGCCAGTACGGCGAGGGGAGCTTGCAGGTGAGCCGCCGCCTCCGGGCGCTGCTGGAGCACCTGATCGCGGTCCTGCCCCCGGCCCGGCACGCCGCGCTCCGGCAGGAACTGGAGATGCTCGACAGTGCGGTCGCCCGGAAGTTCCCGGACGAAGAGGACCGCAGGCGGGCCAACGTGAGCGACTACCAGGGCGTCGGCGGCTCGGACGCCTGAGGGGGACCGCCGTGTGGGAGTTCCTGGAGGCCGCCACGGCGGTCGCCGTTCCGGTGTTCGTCGTGACCTGCATGGCCGCCGCCGGGCTGGGCCTGCGCGTCCGGGACATTGCCGCCCCGCTCGGGCGCGGCCGACTCGTCGCGCTGGCCCTGGTCGCGAACTTCGGCGCCGCGCCCGCGGCCGCGTGGCTGCTCGTTGCGTGCCTCCCGCTGGACCGGGCGCACGCGACCGGGTTGCTGCTCCTGGGCGGCGCGGCCGGCGCGCCGTTCCTGCCGAAGCTCGCCGCGGCCGCGAGGGGCGACGCCGCGTTTTCGGTCGGCCTCATGCTCCTGCTCATGGTCGCGAGCGTCGCGTTCCTACCGGTCGCGCTGCCGGCGATGGTCCCGGGACTCGCGGCCGAACCGTGGCCGCTGCTCCGGCCGCTGCTGGTGTCCATGCTGCTCCCGCTCGCCGCCGGAGTGGCCGTGCGCGAGTGGTCCGAGCGGTGGGCCGCACGGGTGCGGCCGGCGGTCGCGACGCTGTCGAGCGTCAGCATGGTTGCGGCGGTGGTGCTACTCGTGGGCCTGAACTTCTCGGCCCTGCTCGCTACGATCGGGACGGGCGCGGTCGGTGCCGGCGTCGTTTTCGTGGCGGTCTCCACTGCGGCAGGGTACGCTCTGGGCACGCCATCTCCGGACACGCGGTCGGTCCTCGCCCTGGGAACGGGCCAGCGGAACATCGCCGCGGCGCTCCTGATCGCCACGCAGAACTACCCGAACGAACCCGGGGTGGTGGTCATGCTGCTGGTCACGACGCTCGCCGGACTGGCCGTGCTGCTCGCCGCCGCACGGTGGTTCGCGGGGCACCGGGCGCCCCGGACCCCGGCCGCGGCCGGAACGGAGGAGGGGTAGCGATGCGACCGCAGACACCCGGCAAGGTGCTCGTCACCGACTTCGACGGGACCATGACCCGCGAGGACTTCTACCGCCTCGTCGTCGGGTCGCTGCTCCCGCGGGGCACGCCCGACCACTGGAGCGAGTACCGCCGCGGGGAGGTCACGCACTTCGAGTGCCTCCGCCGGTACTTCGCGAGCATCCGCGCGAGCGAGGCCGAGGTGCTCGCGGCGGTCGCCACGATGGGGCTCGACCCGGACCTGCCGGCGTCCGTCGCGGCGCTCGAAGCGGCCGGGTGGGGCGTGGTGGTCGCGTCGGCCGGGAGCGAGTGGTACATCCGCAAGCTGCTCGGTGCGGCCGGGGTCGAGATCGAAGTCCACTCGAACCCGGGCCGGTTCGTGGAGGGGCAGGGGCTGCTGCTGGAGATGCCGACCGGTTCGCCGTTCTTGTCGCCGACACTCGGGGTGGACAAGGCCAAGGTGGTGCGGGCGCACCTCGACGCGGGCCGCACGGTAGCGTTCGCCGGGGACGGGTTCCCGGACGCCGACGCGGCCCGGCTTGTGCCCGCCGAGTTGCGGTTCGCCCGCGCCGACCTCGCCTCGGTTCTGCAGACCGAAGGGCTGGCGTTCCGGGCGTTCGATGCGTGGTCCGAGGTCGCCCGCGACCTCATCGCGAAGGGTACGTGACGTGATCCGACCAACGCTGATCTCGATCCCTACACTCGTGCGCGTCAAGCCCGGCGCGCTCGACCGGCTGGGAGCGTACCTCTCGCGGGGCGGGCACCGACGGGTCGGGGTGCTGGTGAGCACGGGGCTGGCCCCGCCGCTCCCGGGTCGCGCCGCGGAGGGCCTTACGCGGGCGGGCGTCGAGGCGGCCGCGTGGGTCGAGGTGGCCGACAACGACCTGGAGTCCGCGGCCCGGCTGTTCGCCGACCTGCCGAAGGGCGTGACGGCGGTCGTCGGAGTCGGCGGGGGCAAGGCGCTGGACGTCGCGAAGTACGTCGGGTTCCTCGGCCGCCTGCCCTACTACGCGGTCCCGACGTCGCTGTCGAACGACGGGTTCTGCAGCCCGCAGTCGAGCCTGACCGTCCGCGGGAAGCGGCGGTCGCTCCCGGCGGCGCTGCCGTACGGCGTCGTCGTGGACACGGGCGTGTGCCGCGACGCCCCGCGGGTGCTCACGGTGTCCGGGGTGGGCGACCTGGTCGCCAAGTTCACCGCGGTGCGGGACTGGAAGCTGGCGTTCCACGCGGTCGGTGAGCCGGTCAACGACTTCTCGGCGCTGATGTCGGACGGCACCATCTACTCGTTCATGAGCCACGCGGCGTTCGACCTCGAAGGGGTCCGCCTGCTGGCGACGGCGCTGCTACTCAACGGGATCGCGATGGAGGTGTGCGGGTCGTCGCGGCCGGCCAGCGGGAGCGAGCACCTGATCTCGCACGCGCTCGACGCGACCTCGGCCCGGCCCCGGCTGCACGGGCTCCAGGTCGGCGTCGCGACGTACCTGATGAGCATCCTGCAGGGCGAGAACACCGAGCGGATCGTCGCCCTGTTCGACGCGACCCGGTTCTGGGACGAGGTCGCCGCCGACCCGTTCTCCCGGGCCGAGTGGCGGGCCGCGGTGCGGCTCGCGCCGTCCGTCAAGGACGGGTACTACACCGTGCTCTCGGCCCGCGACGCGGCCCCCGAGGTGGACCGACTGCTGGCGACCGACCCGCGGCTGGCCCGGTGCTTCGTGGACTGAGCACTCCCTGAGGACGCCCCATGATTCGCAAGGACATCATCGACCTGTTCCGCGTAACCCCCGGCAAGAAGTTCCGGCTGAAGGACCACAACCCGGGCTGGAAGCAGGACGGGTTCGAGGACCTCGGCAAGGACGCGGTGAAGGAGCGCGCGCAGGAGGTGCTGACCAAGAACCTCGCGGACCTCGCCGAGGCCCAGGAACTCCTGTACGCCGACGGCCGCCACTCGCTCCTCCTCGTGTTCCAGGCGATGGACGCGGCCGGGAAGGACGGCACCATCAAGCACGTCATGAGCGGCGTGAACCCGCAGGGGTGCCAGGTGTTCAGCTTCAAGAAGCCGTCGGCCGAGGACCTCGCGCACGACTTCCTCTGGCGGTACACCAAGAGCCTCCCGGAGCGCGGCCGGATCGGCATCTTCAACCGCTCGTACTACGAGGACGTGCTGGTGGTGAAGGTCCACCCCGAGTTGCTCGGGCGGAACGTGACGCAGGACAAGGTCGGCAAGAAGTTCTGGGAGGCGCGGTACGAGGACATCACCGCGTTCGAGCGGCACCTCGCCCGAAACGGCACCGTCGTACTCAAGTTCTTCCTGAACGTGTCTAAGGACGAGCAGAAGCGGCGGTTCCTGGAGCGGCTCGACCGGCCCGAGAAGAACTGGAAGTTCTCGCCCTCGGACCTCGCCGAGCGGGGCTACTGGGACGACTACATGGGGGTGTACGAGGACGCGATCGCCGCCACGAGCACCGACGCGGCCCCGTGGTTCGTGGTCCCGGCCGATTACAAGTGGGTCACCCGGGCGGTGGTCGCGGACGTGGTGACCGCGACCGTCCGCGGGCTCGACCTGGCGTACCCCGAGGTCACGCCCGAGCAGAAGAAGCGGCTCGCCGAGGCCCGCAAGAAGCTCGACGCCGAGTGAGCGGCGGCCGGCACGGGTGCCGGCCGCCCAGGGTTCCCTCTCAGGAGTGCAGCAATGAGTACGCACCGTCTCCCCCGCCCCGTCCTGCTCGGCGCGCTCGCCGCGGCCGCCGGGTGGCTCGCGCTCGGCGCCGGCCGCCCCGAAGCGGCCGGCCAGCTCCCCGCGACCGGGGTGGCGGCCCCGGTGGCCGCCGACGCCAAGGGCAAGGACGATCGGGCCGCCGACCGGGCCGCCGTCCAGAAGGCGATCGACGCATTTGAGGACGCCTTCAAGAAGGGCGACGCGAAGGCCGTCGCCGCATTGTGGGCCGCCGAGGGCGAGTACGTCAGCGACGACGGGACGACCCTGACCGGCCGGGCGGCGCTGGAGAAGGCGTACACCGAGTTCTTCGCCAAGAACC
>NZ_JBHYGG010000066.1:0-17614 GCF_051859125.1 Gemmata sp. | reverse complement strand
GGGCGGCCCCGACAAACTCGTGTCCGGTCGGGGCCGCCCTCCGTGGCGGCCCGCGTAAGGCGAACAACTCCACCGTGCCGCCTCGGACCTACTTCTCGGTCGGCAGCCCGGCCTTGACCCACGCGGCCCATCCGCCGTCCATGCTGACGACGTTCGCGTACCCCATCTTCTGGAGCGCGTCGGCCGCCAGCGCCGAGCGGAACCCGCCGCCGCAGTACAGCACGATCGGGGTCGCGGGGTCCGGCACCTTCGCCTCGATGTCGCGCTCGATGACCCCCTTGCCGATGTGGACCGCGCCCGCCGCGTGCCCGGCCGCGTACTCGCCGTCCTCCCGCACGTCGACGAGCACGAAGCTCCCGCCCGCGGCGCGGCGGGCCTTCACGTCGTCCACGGAACACTCGCGGACCCGCGACTTGGCGTCCGCCACGATCTTCAAAAACCCCGGTGCGTGCTGCTTGACCACGGCTGCTCTCCAGACCCAAAGGGTGCGATTCGCTCCTGCCCAGTTTTGTACATCCTTCGCGTGTCGCGTGCGCGTTGAAGTCGCACGCCGCACGAATTGCGCGACACGCGAATCCGATCGAGGCCCACTTCATATCGCTTTTCCGCAACGGTTTGTGTCGATTATGAGTCGCCGGTGAAGCAACGGTCCGGGCCTTGCTTTTGCTTCCTCTTGCGTCTCGCTCGTGAGGCCACAATTCCTCTCCGTTCGCAACTCGGAGTGAGTTGATGGCACGGCTACGGACATTCGCACGGGGCACCGCACTCGCGGTGCTCGTGGGCAGCGCGCTCGGGTGCTCGCAGGAACCGGGGGCGGTCTCGGGCGAAGTGACCATCGGCGGCAAGCCGCTCCCCGGGGGCGTGATCTCGTTTCATTCGGAAGTGGGGAGTTCCCCGGTCGTCAACGCGCCGATCAAGGACGGCAAGTACACCGTGTCCGGGGTGCCGTCGGGCAACGCGATCGTCACGGTCGGGAACCCCCGGCCGTCGCCGGGCTGCCGCCCGGTGCCCCCGCGGTACGGCGACCCGGACACGTCCGGGCTGACCCTCATCGTGCAGCCGGGCGAACAGACGTTCCTCGTCGCGCTCACCCCGTGACACCGGCCCCGCGTCGGCCCCACCCCCGCCCTCTGCACGTCACTTCATCGCGGGTGGTTGATCCGCGGCCGCCGAGCGAGTACCCTCAACCGTAACCCGCCTGAACGCGGGGGCACCGGCCCCCGCTCGCCGCACGCTAACGGAGACCCCTCCCAGTGACCCGCCTGTTCCTCACCGCCGGCGTGCTCGCCGCCGCCGTCGCGCTGCCCGCGTCCGCCGACAACTGGCCCCAGTGGCGCGGCCCCAAGAACGACGGCCACTCCGCCGAGAAGGGGCTGCCGACCGAGTGGGGCGCCGAGAAGAACGTCGTTTGGAAGCTCAAGATGCCGGGGGCCGGCGAGTCCACCCCCGCGGTCTGGGGCGACCGCATGTTCTTCACCTCGGTCGCCGGCGACGACGTGGTGCTGCTGTGCGTCGGCACCGACGGCAAGGAGAAGTGGCGGGACAAGATGTCGGCGACCGGCGGGAACCGCAGCGGGCCGGACAAGGCGACCGACGCCGGCCCGTCGTGCAGCACCGACGGGAAGCACGTGTGGTCGTTCGTCGGCGGCAAGGACGCGGGCCGGCTCACCTGCCACAACTTCGACGGCAAGCTCGTCTGGGAGAAGAACCTCCAGGACTACGGCAAGTTCAGCATCCAGTTCGGGTGCCACTGGACCCCGGTGCTGTACCAGGGCAAGTTGTACCTCCAGGTCATGCACCGGAACGCGCAGGTCCTTGTCGCGCTCGACGCCGCGACCGGCAAGGAACTGTGGAAGGTGAACCGGCCGGGGTACAGCAAGGGCGAGAGCCCGGACGTGTACTCGTCGGCGTTCGTCTGGGAGGGGGAGGGCGGCCCGCTACTCGTCTCGCACGGCAACGACTTCTGCACCGGGCACAAGCTCGAAACCGGCGAGGAGGTGTGGCGGGTGCAGGGGCTGAACCCGAAGGGCAACGGCGCGTGGCGGTTCATCTCGAACCCGATGCTCAGCCCGGACCTGATCGTGGTGCCGTCGTGCAAGGACGGGCCGACGGTCGCGTTCAACCCGGTCGGCGCGAAGGGCGACATCACCCCCGAAAACAAGGCCGAGCTGTGGCGGCTCCCGGCGACGACGAACTTCCGCACCCCGGACGTCATCACCCCGGTCCGCGTCGGCGACATCGTCTACATCTCGAACGACGGGCCGTTCACGGCGCTCGACGCCAAGACCGGCCAGCAACTCTACCGTGAGAAACTGACCACCGCCATCCACCGGTCGAACCTGCTGGCCGCCGGCGGAAACATCTACGTCACCGCGATCAACGGCGCGACGGACGTGGTCGCGGCCGGCAAGGAGTTCAAGAAGGTGGCGACGAACACGCTGCCGGACAAGATCTACGCCTCGCCGGCGGTCGCCGACGGCCGCATCTACATCCGCGGGTACGAGTACCTGTGGGCGATCGGGGCGAAGTAGCGGGGGAGAGTGTTGAAGAGTGTTGGGTGTCGAGAGTGTTGGGTGCCGATCAAACAGCGGGACACGTTAACACTCTCGACACGGCAACACTCCCAACACGCGCTAACACGCAACACTCCCGTCAGTCGGGGTACACGTCGGGGAGGGCGTTGCGGCGGAGCGGGGTCGGGCCGCCGGCCTTCCCCGGCCCCTCGGCCGCCGCCAGCTCGCGGTCCAGCTCGTCGCCGAACTTCACCTGGAACTTCACGTTCGCGACCGACAGCGTGTCGTTGGGCATCAGCGCGGCCCGGCGGACCCGGGTGTTGTTCACCCGCGTGCCGTTCGTGCTCCCCAGGTCGCGGACGAGGATCAGCCCCTCGGTCTTCACCAGGACGCAGTGCTGCTTCGACACGCTCTTGTGGTCGAGCTGCACCTCGCAGTCGGCGTCGCGGCCGACGATCGTCAGGTCCTTCACCAACTCGACGGGCGGGCCGCCGTCTACGGGCACGAGCCGGGCGTTCATGTGGCCCCTGCGGAAGAGATCGGCTGAGGGTGCGACACCCCCCATTGTTGAACCAAATCGGCCCGCGTGCAACCCGCCGTGAAATTCGAAGCACGAAGCACGAAATTCGAACGGCAGGACCAGAATAGGAGTCACGCAGTTGGGCTCGGACCTGCTTACTTCTGGTGGGGCAGACATTCTTGTCTGCCTCCGGAAGCGTCTGGAGGCAGACAAGAATGTCTGCCCCACCAAGCCAACTGCATAACGCCTACCAGAAGCCGAACGGGGTGAGCGTGCGGCTGGGGGCTCGTTGTTCGGATTTCGTGCTTCGAATTTGAGGACGCAGTCCGGCGGTCACGCGCGGTCGGCGGCGACGGTCAGCTCCCGCGGGCCGCGGCACCCGCGGGTCACGTACTCCTGGAAGTGGAAGATCCGCTCCTCGCGGGTGCCGATCACGCCGCGGTGCGGGCTCGCGACCAGGCCCTGCTGCACCCCGCCGTAGATCCGCCCGTCCTCGTCGAACACCTTCTTCGCCACCGCCGTGGCGATCGGCCGCAGGAACCGGTAGGTGGCCCACGCGAGCGGCCCGCGGCGCGCGCCCCGGAGCGTGAAGAACAGGCTCCGGTACCGGCACGTCGCCGGCCCGGTCGGGAACACGCACTGCATGATCCGCATCACGTCCAGCGACGCCCCGGTCACGTGCGGGTGCCGGACCCGGTGCCAGTACATGTTCTCCACCGGCCGCCCGAGCCGCCGCACCATCCAGTTCCCCGCCCGCGTGGGCCAGTCGCTCGGCGGCACCGTGCGGAACGAGGTGAACGTGTCGGTCAGCTCGTGCCACGAGTTCTCCTCGGCCGAGTACTCCTTGAACGTCTTCGGGTGGACCTCCGGGATGTGGTACGACTCCAGCGAGTTCTCGAGCACGATCTTCCAGTTGCACGGGAAGTCCTTCTCCCACGTCGCCGCGTGCCGGTAGTCGCCGCCGTAGTCCTGCCACGGCTCCCAGACCGCCCCGAGCCACTCGCGGAGCGGGACCGGGTTCTCGCCGAGGTTCACGAACACCACGTCGCCGCACGTCTCGACGGCGAACCGCCGCAGGCACGAGTTGTCGCGGTCCCACGGGCGGAACGCCCGCGCGTCGGGGATCTTCCCGGTCCGCCCCTCGGCGTTGAACTCCCACCCGTGGTACTGGCACCGGAGCCGCTCGGTGTTCCCGCGGGGCTTGTCGGTGAGCCGGCTGTGCCGGTGCGGGCACACGTTCAGGAACGCCCGCAGCTCGCCCCCGAAGTTCCGCACCAGGATCGGCGTTTCGAGCAGGTCGAACGTGAGGAAGTCGCCGGGCCGCGCGAGGTCCGACTTCACCGCGAGCGGGTGCCACGCCGGCTGGAACAGGTGCCGCAACTCGGCCCGGTACTGCTCCTCCGAGGTGTACTGGTCCGGCCGCAGGAGGTGCTGGAGGTGCGTCTGGTTGGTGAACATGGTCGGGGTTCTCGGCGAGCCGGGAGCGTGAGCGACCGGAGGGCGTCGCACGGAGCGACGGACCACAACCGCGGAGCTGGCGCGTGGGCGAGGCGGGCGCGTCGGGCCGGTGGCACGGGCCACCAGAACCAGGGGCGACGCCTCGCCCCGCGTCCGCTACCGGCTTCGCCCGCGAATTCCGCACTCCGCACTGGGGTCACTTGCCCCCGAGCTTTTCCATAGTTAGCTCGGGCTGCCAGACTGACAGGAAGGTCGGCAACTTGGTGCGGTCGAGGCCCGGGAGGTTGGGCAGCAGGCCGGCGCCCTGGAGCGGGACGTTCGGCGTCACCGCGTACACGGTGCGGGCCGGGTCGTTGGCCCGCCGGTACAGCACCACCTCGGGCCGCGGGGCCGCGCCGCCCGGCTGGCTGATCCCGGCCGCGACCTGGAGCGCGTCGTCGAGGTCTCCGACCCGGTCCGCGAGCCCGGCGTCCACCGCCTGCCGCCCGGTCATGATGCGGCCGTCGAACGCCCTGGCGGGGTCGATCCGGGGCCGGGACCGCGCCACGTCGGCCAGGATCTGCTTGTGGAACTCGTCGGCCATCGCCTGGAGCATCTGCTTCTCGGCCTCCTTGAGGGGCCGCGCCGACGACCCGATGTCCACCAGCTCGCCCGCCTTGATCGGCTGCGGGATCACGTTGAACTGCGCCATCAGGTCTTGCAGGTTGAACAGGTTGAGGATCACCCCCAAACCGCCGGTCACGGCCGCCGGCTCGGCGACCACCACGTCGGCCGCCGACGCCACGTAGTACGCGCCGCCGGCCGCCACGTCGAGCAGCGAAGCGACCACCGGGAGCTTCGTCCGCTCCTTGAACCGCTCGAGGTCGCGCCGCATCGCGGTGCAGGCCGCGACCCCGCCCCCGGGGCTGTGGACCCGGAGCACGACCGCCCGCACGCACCGGTCGCCCTCGATCGCGTCGAGCTTCTCGCGGAACAGCGCGACCGGGTTCTCGCCGACCGACAACGGACCGACGAACGGGGCGTTGAGGACCAGCCCGTCGACGTCCACGATCGCGACGCGGCCGGCGCCGGCCTGCACGACCACGGGCTTCACCGGCCCGGCGTGCGGGTTCACGGGCGGCATCTCGGCCGTGACGCGGGTGTCGAGCGGGCCGGCCATCGCGACCCGGCTCTCGGTCCGGACCACGAACCGCTGGCACCCGCTCACGAGCATAATACCGACCGCGGCGACGACGAGATGGCGCATTTTTTCCCCCCCGACCTGCCCACGGCACCCACTCTGTCCCCCCAATCGGCGTTTCCCATACCCCCGGTTTAACCTTCCTTCCCGGCACGGTACATGCTTCCGGGGTATCCCCGCGCAAATCGCTGTCAAAGATCCGATCACCCGCCACCCCGCCTTGCGACGAAGGGCTAGAATGCCTTAACTCTCTACACTGCCCAAATTGCCGAAACACTGTGGAATGACGATACTAGGGTGTTGAGAGTCGATGGACCCGAAGCCACAGATGTACCCATTGCCCGGACGCGCGATCTAACCGCGGCCCGTGCCTATCAGGACAAGGAGGTCCGTTGCGGCGAGGAAAGAGATGGAACCGCGCGACAGTATGGTGCTCACCCCGTTCGGGGCCGACCCGGCGATCGCGATTGCGGCGGCCCGCGGCGGTGCGGTCGGGGTCCTCGACCTCGAGTTCGCCCCGGGCGGCGACGCGGCGGACGTCGCCCTCGCCCGGCTGGCCCGGTTCGCGGGGAAGCACTGGGGGGTTCAACTCCGGGCCGACGCCGACGGGCTGCTGAGCCGCCTGATCGCGGGCCCGAACACGCCGGGCCGCGTGGTCCTCGTCGGCGACGCCCCGAAGATCGCCGGCCGCGTCGCCGAGCTGCGGGCCGCCGGGATCGAGGTCTTCGCCTCTGTCGTGGGCATCGCCGAAGCCGCCCGCGCCGCGGAACTGAAGCTCGACGGCATCATCCTCAAGGGCCACGAGGCCGGCGGCCGCATCGGGACCGACACGTCGTTCATCCTCATCCAGAAGTGGCGGCTGTACGCCGCGAAGCACGACCTCACGATCCCGTTCTGGGTCCAGGGCGGCATCGGCCCGCACACCGCGGCCGCGTGCCTCGCCGGCGGCGCGGCGGGCGTGGTCCTCGACTCGCAGGTGCTGCTCGCCCGCGAGTCCGGCGCGTCGGACTCGCTGCGCAAGCGCATTGCCGGGCTCGACGGCGGCGAGACGACCATCCTCGGCGCGAAGCTCGGTGCTGCCTACCGGGTGTACGCCCGGCCCGACAGCCCCGCAGCGGCCGAACTCGCGAAGGACGAGGAACTGCTCCTCGCGATGGAGCAACCGGCCGAGGTGAAGCTCGCCGCGTGGCACGCCGCCGTGAGGGCCCGCGTCGCCGCCGACCCGACCGACGGCGCGTGGTTCGTCGGGCAGGACGTGGTGACGGCTCCGTCGCTGGCCGCCGCGGGCGTCACCGTCTCGGGCATCGTGCAGACGATCTGCGAGCGCGCCGCCAAGCTCCTCGACACCGCCCGCCACGTCGCGCACCTCGCCGAAGGTTCGGCCCTCGCGAAGTCGCACGGCACGAAGTACCCGGTCCTCCAGGGGCCGATGACCCGGGTGAGCGACACGGCCGCGTTCGCGGACGCCGTCGCCACCGGCGGCGCGCTGCCGTTCCTCGCGCTGGCGCTGCTCCGCAGGGCCGAGACCGACAAGCTCCTCGCGGAAACCAAGGCGAAGCTCGGCAAGAAGCCGTGGGGCGTCGGCCTCCTCGGGTTCGTGCCGGCCG
The DNA here is from genome assembly GCF_051859125.1 of Gemmata sp. Taxonomy (NCBI): domain Bacteria; kingdom Pseudomonadati; phylum Planctomycetota; class Planctomycetia; order Gemmatales; family Gemmataceae; genus Gemmata; species Gemmata sp. The sequence continues at coordinate 10,336 of NZ_JBHYGG010000066.1, read as the reverse complement.
AGATCCGCGCCGAGCAGATGGAGGCGATCCGGCACCACAAGCCGCCGTTCGCGATCATCGCCGGCGGCCGCCCGGACCAGGCCAAGGAACTCGACGCGCAGGGCACCCCGACGTACCTGCACGTCCCGTCGCCCGGCCTGCTCAGGATGTTCCTCAAGGACGGCGCGCGGCGGTTCATCTTCGAGGGCCAGGAGTGCGGCGGGCACATCGGCCCGCGGGCCAGCTTCGCGCTCTGGGAGGCGATGGTCACCGTCCTGCTCGACCACATCGGCAACCGGCCGGCCGACGACCTGCACGTCGTGTTCGCCGGCGGCATCCACGACGCGCTGTCGGCGAAGATGGTCGCAGCTTTGAGTGCCGGCCTGGCCGAGAAGGGCGTCAAGGTCGGCGCGCTGCTCGGCACCGCGTACCTCTTCACGAAGGAAGCGGTCGCGGGCGGCGCGATCACCGAGCGGTTCCAGAAGGAAGCGCTCGCCTGCGGCGACACGGTGCTGCTCGAAACCGGCCCCGGCCACGCGATCCGGTGCATCCCGACGCCGTACGCCGAGACGTTCGCGGCCGAGAAGCGGAAGCTCGCCGCCGAGGGGAAGAGCCACCTCGAAGTCGGCATCGCCCTGGAGCGCATGAACCTCGGCCGGCTCCGCGTCGCGAGCAAGGGGGTCGATCGCGTCGGCGACGCGGGCGCGAAGGCGACGAAGCCCCGGGCCGACGGGCTCGTCGAGGTGCCCGCCGACGAGCAGTTCCAGCGCGGCATGTACATGATCGGCCAGATCGCCGCGCTGCGGGACTCGGTCACCACCATCGCCGAACTGCACGCGAACGTCTGCGGCACGGCGCGCGACGCTTCGGTCCCCGTGGCTGCCACACTCCGCGTCTCCCCCGCCGTCCTTGATGCGCCGCCGCCGTGCGACGTCGCCATCGTCGGCCTGTCGTGCTTCTACCCGGGCTCGGTCGGGGTCAACCAGTACTGGGAGAACGTCCTCAACAAGGTGAACGCGGTCATCGAGATCCCGGCGTCGCACTGGGACTGGCGGCCGTTCTACGACCCGGACCCCCGCGCCCGCGACAAGATGATCTCGAAGTGGGGCGGGTTCATGTCGGACGTGCTGTTCGACCCGCTCGCGTTCGGCATCACCCCGAAGAGCATCCCGAACATCGAGCCGCTGCAACTGCTGCTCCTCGAAGCGGTGCGGCAGGCGATCGCCGACGCGGGGTACGCGGACCGGCCGTTCAGCCGCGAGCGGACGTGCGCGATCCTGGGCGTGGGCGGCGGCGGGATGCCGCTGTCGGTGGCCTACGGGTTCCGCACCTGCATGCCGCTGCTCGACTCGATCCCGGGCGTCCCGATCAAGGGCCACCAGGTCGTCGAGCTGGCCGAGGGCATCCTCCCCGAGTGGACCGAGGACTCGTTCCCCGGCATCCTGCTGAACGTCGCCGCGGGCCGGGTGTCGAACCGGTTCAACCTGGGCGGCCCGAACATGGCGATCGACGCCGCGTGCGGGTCGTCGCTGGCGGCGCTGTACGCCGGCATCCGCGAGCTGAACGACGGGACCAGCGACGTCGCCATCGTGATGGGCGGCGACGCGGTGCAGACGCCCTACGCCTACGTCGCGTTCTCGAAGACCTACGCGCTGAGCCCGAAGGGCCGGTGCCGCCCGTTCGACGCGGCCGCCGACGGCATCGCGCTGGCCGAGGGCGTCGGCGTCACCGTGCTCAAGCGCCTCGCCGACGCCGAGCGCGACGGCGACCGCATCTACGGCGTCATCAAGGGCATCGGGGCCAGCAGCGACGGCCGCGACAAGGGGCTCACCGCGCCGCGGGCCGAGGGCCAGTTGCGGGCGCTCCACCGGGCCTACGCCCAGGCCCGCGTCTCGCCGGCCCGCGTCGGGCTGGTCGAGGCGCACGGCACCGGCACCGTCGTCGGCGACCAGACCGAGGCGCGGGCCATCGGCCAGTTGCTCCGCGAGGCCGGCGGCCAGGAGCGGTCGTGCGCCCTCGGGTCGGTGAAGTCGATGATCGGGCACAGCAAGTGCGCCGCCGGGCTCGCCGGGCTCATCAAGACGACGTTCGCCTTGCACCACAAGGTGCTGCCGCCGACGCTCGTCGAGACCCCGAACCCGAAGGCCAACTTCGAGGGCGGCCCGCTGTACCTGAACACCGAGCCGCGGCCGTGGGTCCACGGGGCCGAGTACCCGCGGACCGCCGGGGTCAGCGCGTTCGGGTTCGGCGGCACGAACTTCCACACGGTCGTCGAGGAGTACAGCGGCGACTACCTGGACCGCCCGAGCGCCGGGTTCCGCAAGTGGCCGGCGGAACTGTTCGTGTGGCGGCGCGCGACCGTCGCCTCGCTCACAACCGACGTGAAGAAGACCCGCGACGCACTCGCGGCGGGCGCGGTCCCCGACCTGTGCGACCTCGCCGCATCAGTGTGGCAGTCGAGCAGGGCCGGCGACGGCCAGCCGACCCTCGCCGTGGTCGCGACCTCGCTCGACGACCTGAGGGACAAGCTCGACGCGGCGCTCGAGAAGCTGGCGAAGCCGGCCGACGCGCTGACCGACCCGCGAGGGATCTTCTTCGCCGCGAAGCCCGAGCGGTCCAAGGTGGCGTTCCTGTTCCCGGGGCAGGGGTCGCAGTACCCGGACATGCTCGCGCAGACGGCGATCGCGTTCCCCGAGGTTCGGGCGGTGCTCGATCGCGCCGAGCGCACGCTCGCCAAGGACCTGGAGAAGCCGCTCGGCCGGTTCGTGTACCCGCCGTCGGCGTTCACGCCCGACCAGGAGACGGCGAACCGCAAAGACCTCCAGCGCACCGAAGTGGCCCAGCCGGCGCTCGGAGCGACGAGCCTCGGCATGTTCAAGCTGCTCACGGCGCTCGGGGTCGAGGCCGACTTCTTCGCCGGCCACAGCTACGGCGAGTACGCCGCCCTCGCGGCCGCCGGGGCGCTCGGCGAGGACGACCTGATCCGCCTGTCGTACCGCCGCGGGCAGGTGATCCGCGATGCGGCGGCGAGCGCGGCCGGCGGCATGATCGCCGTCGACGCGACGCCGCAGACCATCGAGCCGCTGCTGAAGGGCGTCGAAGGGGTGTGGGTCGCGAACCACAACTCGCCGAGCCAGACGGTGCTCGCGGGAACGGAAGACGGCCTGAAGACCGCGGCCGCGAAGCTGCAAGCGGCGAGTGTGCGCAACCAGCGCATCCCGGTCGCGTGCGGGTTCCACTCGCCGCTGATCGCCGGGGCGAAGGCCCCGCTCGCGGCGGCGCTCGCCGAGGCGAAGTTCGCGGCACCGCGGAAGCCGGTGTACTCGAACACGACCGGCAAGCCGCACGGCACCGGCATCGCGGCGCAACTCGCCGAGCACCTCGTGTCGCCGGTGAAGTTCGCCGACGAGGTGGTGGCGATGCACGCGGCCGGCGCGCGGGTGTTCGTCGAGGTCGGCCCGCAGGCGGTGCTCACCGGGCTGGCGGCGCAGACGCTCGCGGGCCAGCCGCACGTCGCGCTCGCGTCCGACGTGAAGTCGCGGCCCGGCCTCGTGCAGCTCGCGCACCTGCTCGGCCAACTCTTCGCCGCCGGCGTGCCGGTGAAGCTCGACCGGCTGTTCCAGGGCCGCACCGTCCAGGCGTTCGACCTGGCGAAGCTCGGACCGGACACCGGCAAGCCGAAGATCCCGGCGACCGCGTGGGTCGTCAACGGGGTCCGCAGCCGGCCGATCAACGGCCCCGAGCCGCGGCTCCTCGGGCAGAACCACTCGGGCAACACGCCGGCCCCCGCAGCGACACCGACCGCGGTGAAGCCGGCGGCCGCCGCGAAGGTCTCGACCAACGGCGACCACGCACCCGCCCCGAAGGCCGCCCCCGCGCCGGTCGCCGCGCCGGTCGCCGCTCCGAAGCCGGTCCCCGCTGTCGCGGCGCAGGTGACTGTCGCCGCCCGCCCCGCTCCCACTCATACCCCGTCCGTTGTCCCCGGGATCACACCAGCGATGAACACCACCGAGCCGGCGCGCGTCGCCCCGTCGAATAACGGTCACCCCGCCCCGGACGGTGCGGCGGCCGTCATGATGCGGTTCCAGGAGGTGATGGCCAAGTTCCTCGACACGCAGAAGAGCGTGATGCTCGGCTACCTCGGGACCGGCGGCACCGCACCGGCCGCGAACGGCCACGCGGCCCAATCGCTCAGTAACGGGAACGGGAACGGCCACGCCAACGGCAACGCGCACTCGATCGGCAACGGCAACGGCAACGGTCACACCAACGGCTACAGCAACGGCCACGCCACTGTACCGGTTCCGGCTCCCGCGCCGGCCCCCGCGGTGACGAACCGCATCGCCGCCGTCGAGCCGGTCGCGCGGCCCGCCGTACCGGTGGCAACGCCCGCGACGAACGGCAAGCACGCGCCGGAACCGGCGGCGGTAACCGCCGTCGTGCCCGCCGCACCCGCACCCGCGCCCGCGGCGGCGCTCGACCGCGACGCGCTCCTGGCCCGGCTCCTCGACCTCGTCAGCGAGCGGACCGGCTACCCGAAGGAGGCGCTGAGCATCGACCTCGACCTCGAAGCCGACCTGGGCGTCGATTCGATCAAGCGGGTCGAGATCCTCGGCACCCTCGCCGAGTCGATCGGCACCGGGGCCGACGGCAAGCAGCCGACCCTGGAGATGGAGAAGCTCTCCACCATCAAGACGCTCCGCGGCATCGCCGACTACGTCTCGGAGGCGCTCGCCGGCACGGCCGACGAGGGCGCCCCGGCCCCGGCCCTCGCGCCGTCGGCCAACGGCACGCACCCGAAGGCGCTCCCGGCCGCCGAGCGGAACGGCGACCTGCACCCCGGCGCCCGGCAGGGCGAGGTGCAGCGGCTGGTCGTGCGGCTCGTCGACGCCCCGCTCCCGGCCCGCCCGAAGTTCGCGCCGCCGACCGGCACCATCCTCCTCACCGACGACGGCCGCGGCACCGCACGCGAACTCGCCGACCGCCTCGCCGAACTCGACGTGAAGACCGCGCTGATTCGCATGGCCGACGGCAAGGGCGAGGGGTTCGCCGCGGACCTCACCGACCCGGCTGCCGTTACCGACTTGCTCGGCCGCGTGCGCGAGGCGTGCGGCCCGGTGTCCGGGCTGATCCACCTGCTCCCGCTCGCCGAGCCGGCCGACACCGAGCCGCCCGAGCAGCGGATGCGCCGCGAGGTGAAGTCGCTGTACCTGCTGGCCCGCGGGCTGGAGACCGACATCCGCGCCGCCGGGAAGGCCGGGAGCGGGGTGCTGCTCGCCGTCACCGCGATGGGCGGGCGGATGGGCTTCGGCGGCGACCTCCCCGAAGACTTCTTCGCCGGGCACGGCGGCGTCGCCGGGTTCACCAAGTGCCTCGGGTACGAGTGGCCGGAGGTCACCGTGCGCGTCGTGGACGTGGACGGCGAGACCCCCGCGACGCACCTCGCCGAGGACCTGCTCGCCGAACTCGGCGACGCCGACGGCCCGTTCGAGGTGGGTGTCGCCGGCGAGACCCGCAAGACGTGGCAGGTCGAACCCGGCCCGCTCGCAAAGGACGAGGCCGCCATCGAACTCGACGCGACCTCGACCGTCCTCATCACCGGCGGCGCGCGCGGCATCACCGCCCGGGTCGCGCTCGAACTCGCGACGCGGTACAAATCGAAGCTCGTGCTCGTCGGCAGCTCGCCGCTGCCGGCCGCGGAGGCCGCCGACACCGCCGGCCTGACGGCGCAAGCCGAGATCAAGGCCGCGCTCCTCAAGCGCCAGCCCGACGCGAAGCCCGCGCTCATCGAAGCGGCCTACCGCCGGCTGCTCAAGGACCGCGAGATCCTCGGGAACCTCGACGCGATTCGTGCGGCCGGGAGCGCGGTCGAGTACCGCTCGGTCGACGTGCGCGACGCGAAGGCGTTCGGCGCGCTGCTCGACGAGCTGAACGCGACCGCGGGCGGCATCACCGGCGTGATCCACGGGGCCGGGGTGATCGAGGACAAGCTGCTCCGCGACAAGACCCCCGAGTCGTTCGACCGCGTGTTCGGCACCAAGGTCGAGAGCGCGCTGACGCTGGTGCGGCACCTGGACCCGGCGAGGGTCAAGTTCCTGTCGGTGTTCGCGTCGATCACCAGCCGGTACGGGAACCGCGGGCAGTCCGACTACGCCGCGGCGAACGAGGTGCTGAGCAAGCTGGCGTGCGACCTGGACCGCCGGTGGCCGGGCCGGGTGGTGTCGGTGGCGTGGGGGCCGTGGGCCGAGGTCGGCATGGTCGCGGACCTGGAGAAGCACCTGGTCGCCCGCGGGCTCAAGCTGATCGAGCCGGCCGTCGGCGGCGGGTTCGCGGTGGACGAGGTGGTGTTCGGCGCCAAGGGCGAGCCCGAGGTGCTGATCGCCGGCGGCACCGAGCACGCCCGCCCGAAGGCCGCCGCCGCGCCCGAACTCGCGGCCGCCGGGGCGCAGTAAGCGGTTCTTGCCCTCTCCCCTTGCGGGAGAGGGTGGCGAGGCTTTGCGAGCCGGGTGAGGGGTGGCACCGCGACGCACCGTGCGGCGCCACCCCTCACCCGCCGCTCGAGGACTCGCGGCACCCTCTCCCGCAAGGGGAGAGGGCAAAACACAGTAGCCACCCTCCGCGATCCCAAGCATGGTTGTCATCGCCCAATCGCCGGCCCCGCAGCACACCGCACCGGTCGTCGGCTGGGACACCGAGGCGTTCGTCCTGAGCGGGGCGGACCGGGCCGAGTTGCGCGAGCGCGCGCTCGCGCTCGCAACGGAAGTCGAACGCCACCCCGGCGCGCCGCTCGCGGAGGTCGCCGCGCGGCTCGCGGCCGACCTGCGGCCCGGCGGGGTGCGGCTCGCGGTCGTCGCGGCGTCGCCCGCCGATCTCGCCGCGAAGCTCCGCCGCGGGGCGGATCGCGTCGCCGACCCGAAGTGCAAGCAGGTCCGCGACACCAACGGCCTCTACTTCTTCGAGACGCCGCTCGCCACGCAGGGCTCGCTCGCGCTCCTGTTCCCGGGCGAGGGCGCACAGTACCCCGGGATGCTCGCCGACCTGTGTACGGTGTTCCCCGAGGTCGAGGACACGTTCTCGTGGTGCGACCAGCTCGCGGCCGAGTCCGGCCGGCCGTCGCTGCGGACCGTGCTGCACCCGGCCCCGGAGGACCGTGCCGCCGCGGAGGTCGAGCTGCGGCAACTCGGCCCGTCGATCTTCGGCGTGCTGCTCGCCGACCTCGCCGTCACGCGGCTGCTCCAGAACCTTCAGCTCCCCGTCTCGGCGGTGGCGGGGCACAGTGCGGGCGAACTCGCGGCGCTGCTCGCGGCCGGCGCGATGGACTCGACGGCCATGATCGGCCCGAGCCTGATCGAGACGACGGACCTGATGCAGCGGCTCGAAGACGAGGCCGGCGGCGACGTGGCGCTGCTCGCGGTCGGGGCCGGGCGCGCCGCGGTCGAGGAGGTCGCGGCGAACGTGGCCCGCGGGGGCGTGGTCGTCGCGATGGACAACTGCCCGCACCAGTCGGTCGCGGTCGGGCCGACGCACCTGGTCGCGGCGGTCGAGGCGGCGCTGCTGGAGCGCGGGCTCGTGTGCGAGCGGCTCCCGTTCCGGCGGCCGTACCACACCCCGCTGTTCGAGCAGTGGATGCCGCAGTTCCGCGAGCTGTTCGCCCGCATCCCGTTCGCGGTCCCGCACACGCCGATCTACTCGTGCTCGACCGGCCGGCCGTTCCCCGGTGACCCGGACGCGATCCGCGACCTCGCCGTGAACCACTGGGTCTCGCCGGTCGAGTTCACGCGGATGATCGAGACGATGTACGCCGACGGGGTGCGGATCTTCGTCGAGGCCGGGCCGCGGGGGAACCTGTCGGCGTTCGCCGAGGACGTGCTCCGCGGCAGGCCGTGCGCGGTGATCCCGGCGAACGTGGTCCGCAAGAGCGGCCCGACCCAGGTGAACCACATGGTCGCCCAGCTCGCCGCGCACCACGTCCCGCTCAACCTCGCGCACCTGTACGCGGGCCGCGTGGCCGGGGCCGAGGCGAGCGGGGGGTGTGAACCCCCCGAGTGGAGCGCCAGTCAGACAAGACAGGAGAACCAAGAACTCGGGGGGTTCACACCCCCCGCTCGCCAAGATTCAACCGACCCCGTGATGGACGGGTACTTCGGCGCGATGGAGCAGTTCCTCGACGTGCAGCGCGAGGTCGTGCACGCGTTCCTCGCCGGCCGCGGCGAGGCCGTCGCGCTCCCCGCGGACCTCGAAGCGCTCCCCGAGTTTTTCCCGACCCCCGAGCCCGCACCGGAGCCCGAGCGGCCGTTCTGCTTCCTGGGCGAGCCGGTGCAGTTCGAGCCGGGCCGCGAGGCGGTGTTCCGCCGCACCCTCGACCTGCACGAGGACCTGTACGTCGACGACCACACGCTCGGCGGCCGCGGGGTCAGCCGCGCCGACCCGAAGCAGAACGGGCTCCCCGTGCTGCCGATGACGTTCAGCCTCGAAGCGATGGCCGCGGCCGCCTCGACGCTCGTGCCGGGGAAGGTGGTCACCGCGCTCCGCGACGTGCGGCTGTTCCGCTGGGTGCCCTACGACCACGAACCGACGACGTTCGAGGTCCGCGTCTCGGTCGCTTCGGTGAACGCCGAGACGGGCGTGGTCGAGGTGAGGGCGAACGTCCGCGACCTGGGCAACTCGTTCCTCGCCGACGCGGCGAACAAGCCGTCGTCGGAGGCGACGGTGGTGCTGGCCGACCGCTACAACGAGCCGCCCGAGCCGCTGCCGTTCGTGCTCTCCGACGAGGCGCCGTGTACCGCGACCGTCGAGGAGCTGCGGAGGAACCTGTTCCACGGGCCGGTGTTCCAGATGCTCCGCTCGCTGGACCGGTTCGGCAAGGAGGGGATCGAGGGGACGCTCGAAGTGCAGGACCGCGACACGTGGTTCCGGTCGAACCCGAACCCGCGGACCGTCATCGACCCGGTGCTGATCGACGCGGCGATGCACATCCTCGGCGCGTGGCACCTCGAACAGCCCGACTGGTCCGGCCGCATCCTGCTCCCGATCGGCATGAAGAGCCTGGAGTTCTTCGGGCCGGTCCCCGGGGTCGGCAGCCGGCTCCTGGTCCGCGGGCACAACGAGGAGGAGACGGCGCGGCAGACACGCAACGGCATCGAGCTGTTCGACGCAACCGGCCGCCCGTGGTTCCGCCTCAGCGGGGCCGGGTACTGGCGGTTCTACCTGCCGTTCGGCGACACGAACTTCTTCGGCCCGAAGGACCAGTACTTCCTGAGCAGCCGGGTGCCCGACGCCGAGGCGGCGGAAGCGAGCCGGTGCTACTTCCTCGACCCGCCGCTCGACCTCCAGCAGCCGGCGCTGCGGGCCTCGGGGGTGCGAGTGAGCATGACCCCGACCGAGCAGGCCGCGTTCATCAAGGTGCAAGGGACCGACGCCGAGAAGTCGGACTGGTTCTTCTCGCGCTTGGTGGCGAAGGACGCGGCCCGTGCGCTCTCGAACACGGGCCGCGCGAGCGGGACGTTCCCGGCCGACATGGAGTCCGAGGTTCACGGCAACGTCGTGCTGTGCCGCCCCCGCGGCGAGCCGGGCGGCGAGCCGTTCCCCCTGGCGAAGGTCGCGGTGGTGAAGGGCCGGGTCGCGGCGTTCGCCTCGACCGCCGAGCGGTTCGGCGTCGGCCTCGTACTGGCGAAGAAGAGCGACTCGGATGACGCGCTGCGGCTCGAAGCCGCCCGCCAAGCGGCCGCCGACGCGCTCGGCGTCCCCGCCGATAGCCTGACCGCGACGGCCGGCGAGCAGCCGGGGAGTGTGCGGGTCGCGCACGGCGGCCGGGCGTTCCGCGTGCGAACCGCCCGGCACAAGGACGTGGTGATCGCGACGACCGTGTGCGAGGTAGAATCTTAGGCGTGGTCTTTGGTGGGGCAGGCATTCTTGCCTGCCGTCAGACGCCGGGGAGGCAGGCAAGAATGCCTGCCCCACCAGAACGAGGAATGGGATGCCCCGCAGCGCCGAGCAACTGTACGCCGACCTCGCGACGATTGTCGCGGCCGCGTTCCCGGACCGCGACGTGTCGGTCCCCATCGGCCCGGACACGAAGGTGTTCGCCGACATCGGGCTGGCGTCGATCGAACTGGTCGTGCTGGGCGAGCGGCTCGAACAGTTCTACGGCCGGAAGCTGCCGTACGGCCCGTTCCTTGCGGGGCTCCGGACCCGCGGGGCCGAAGACCTGGTCCTCGGCGAGTTGGTGGCGTTCTTACAGACCCACGTTTAGCCGCGGCGGATACCCGCGGTTCGCGTGTGTGGGATGTGAGTGATCGTGGTGCCCCTCACCCGCCGCGAAGCGCGGCGACCTCTCCCCGTAGGAACGGGGCGAGGT
>NZ_JBHYGG010000065.1:2068-17694 GCF_051859125.1 Gemmata sp. | reverse complement strand
GGGGGCGCGGAGAAGAGAATCTTACGCTCTTTCTCCGCGCCCCCGGCGTCCCCTGCGGTGATTCCTGTTTTTTCACACCTTCTTGTACGGCGTGGTCACCTCGAACGTGCCGTCGGGGAGCGGGACGCGGACGTAGTCGCCGAAAAGGTTCGGGGAGTCTTTCTGGAGGATGTCCAGGAACTTCCCGGCGAGCTTGCGGATCTCCGGCTCGGCGAACGCGCTACCACGCTGTTCGAGGAAGTGTCGCAGCGCACGCGCGTTGGCCGTCACGAAGATCTTGGTCTCGGTCGCGTTCGGCAGCACGCTGCGGGCGGCCTGCCGGGCGGTCTTACGGCGGGTGGTGCGGTCGGCGTCGGGCGGGAGCATCGCGGCGGCCGCGGCCTGCGGGTCGCCGAGCTTCGCGTTCAGCTTCTCGGCCAGCTTGACGTACGCGGCGTGCGCGTGCGTCACCGACTCCAGCCAGATCGCGTGCAACTCGGGGTCGTTGGCGATGATGTCCGGCACCACGTACTCGGCGACCGATTCGTCGACGTACCGCTGCGAGAGCTGCGAGTACGACATGCCGGCCCGGTGCCGCACGAGTTCGTGCGTGAGGGTGCGGGAGACGCCCGTGATGACGAAGTTCCACACCGCGTGCTCGAGGACGGACCCGTGCCCGACCTCCTTGATGTGGTTCAGGTACGCGGCGTTGCCGCCGGGCCGCGGCTTCGCGAACGACATGTAGCAGACGCGGCCGGCCGTCTCGGTGAGCACCTCGCCGGCGATCTCACTGTCGCTCTCCCAGCTCACGCCGTGGTCCCCGAGGAACCGCGACAGTTCCGCGTCGTCGATGGACTGCTTGCCCACGACGTACACGGCCGGCTCGGTGATGATGCGGATCGCCTCGTCCACTCGCATTGCCGCCGTGACCATGTTCGCGTGCCTCGCTCGACGGAATAACTTCACGTCGCGCGCCAATACACCCCAACCTACCCGGAATCCAGCCCAACCGCCCGCTCCCGCCAACGCGGTCTACTTCGGGCGGCGGTAGAAGCGGTTCGCCACGAGCCCCTCGGTCGCGAGCAGCAGCAGCACCGCGATGAGGAGCCACGGGAACAGGTCGATCGGCTGATCGACGATCACCTTCAGGATGTCGGCGAGTTTCACGTTCTTGTCGAGCGGCGCGACCGTGTCCTTGCCGGTCACGTCCTCGATCACCTCAACCGGCACCTTGTCGAGCGTGCTCTCGTCGGCCGGCGAGTTGAGGCTGAACCCGTCGCGCCACTGCGGCTCGAGCGACACCCGGAAGTTCCCGGCGAACAGCGTCCGCGGCGGTCCGAGTCGCAGCTCGGTCTGCTTGTCGCCGACCTCGATCGGCTCGGCCCCGCCCGGCCCTTCGAGCAGCACCTTCGTGCCGCGGGGCAGCCCGCCCTTCGGGAGCGGCACGGTGACCGTCTGCCCGGCGGGGAAGTTGAAGTTCGCGTCGGCCGTGTCGCCGGCGAGGTAGCGGGCCACGAGCCACGGGAACACGACGGACCACGTCGAGCCCTCGAGATCCCAGTAGTCGTTCCACGCCGGGTCGTCCTGCGTCGGCACGTCGAGGCGCGTCGTGAGCAGCACCACGCGGCCCTTGACGCGGGTCGGCTCCCTGGGGTCGGGCACGCCGCGTTCGAGCACCGCGGGCCGGCGGTCGCCGGGCTTCTCGGCGTCGTTGTACGCCACCACCACCGTCGCCTCGGGGGACTTGCTGACCTCCCAGTACTTCACCGCCCGCCGCGGGTTCTTGATGGCGTCCACGTTGCCCTTCGCCTGCCACCCCTCGAAAGGTTTGAGCATCGGGTGCTGGATCACCTTGTCGTCGAGGAACCACGTCACGCCGTTGCGGCCGTCGCGGGGCTGCTCCCACCCCGGGGCGGTCTGCGGCGGCGGGGCCGGGTCCACCCTCCGCGTGTCGACGACCGTCTTGAACTGGCCCGGCATCAGGTTCCCGCCGACGAGGTAGCCGTCGGTCTTCAGGTCGCGCCCGGGCGCGACGACGAGTTTGCCGCCGGCCTCGACGTAGGGCCGGAGCTTCTCCCAGAGCGTGTCGAGCGTGCCGTGCTTGTCGCTCGGGTCGGCCACGCCCAGGAGCGCGACGACCTCGAACACGCGGACGTTCTCCTCCAGCGGCTTGCCGTTCGGCTTCGCGGGGTCGAGGTACTCGACCACCGTGCGGCCGTCCCTGACCTTCACGTCGCCGGGCCGCACGACGAGGCACCCGAACTCGCCCTTCGACTGGTGCGACAGTTGCCAGAACGCGGTCCCGTCGGGGTCGTCGGCGATGGTCAGGATGCGCCGCGCCTCGCCGACCTTGAACGTCAGGTAGCGGACGTTGTCGGCCGTCAGCATGTCCGCGGCCTTGAGCGAGAACTCGACCTGGTGCAGGCCGGGCTTCAAGTCCTTGAAGTCGAACTGAACGGCACGCGACTGCCCGTAAGGCACGGTCGCCTGCCGCACGACCGCGTCGTTGGACCCGTCGAGCTTCGCGAGGATGTTCACCTCGATGGGCGGGAGGTCGGCCGGCCCCGTGGCGGCGACCGTCACCGTGATCGACGCGGGCTGGTTCGCGGCGATCACCTGCGGCCGCATCTCGGCCGAGAGGATGCCGACGTTCATCGGCTTCTCGACGCCCACGTCCACGACCGCCTGCGCCGGCTTCGGGGCCGGCACCTTGTCGCGGAGCTTCTTGAGGTCCTCGACCTGCCCCGCGTCCCAGCTCGCCGCGGCCCGGTCGGTGAACACCGCGAGCAGCTTCGGGAGCTGCTCCGGGGCCTCGGCGTCCGGCGTCTCGATCTTGCCCAACAGTTGGTAGCCCTGCGACACGGCCGCGGTGACCGTCTGCCCCCCGGCCCGCGGCTTGTCGAGCTTGCCGATCCGCTTGCGGGCGTCGGCGACGGGCTCCCAGACCGCCGCACCCGGCTCGTCGGTGGTGACCACGGCGACCGGCGACTTGTCGGGCAGTTCGTCGAGCAGCTCGAGGGCGCGGCGGCGGGCCTCGTCGAGCCGGGTCTTGTCGCCGGCCGTGTACCCCATGCTCGGGCTGGTGTCGATGACGACGACGCTCGCGACCGGCTGCTCGCCGCGGATGTTGAGGCGGTCGCTGTACACGGTGGGCTGGAACAGGGTGAGGCTGAACAGAGCAATGAGGAGCATCCGCATGGCGAGCAGCACGAAGTGCCGGAGCCGGAGCTTGCGCTGGTTGGTCTTGAGCCTCTGGGTGAGGAACCGGAACGCCGGGAAGTTGAGCCGTTTGGGCTCCTGCTTCATGATCAGGTGCAGGAGGATCGGCAGGCCGACGAGGGCCGCCCCGGTGAGGAGAATCGCGTTCATGCGGGCATTGTACCCGACCGGGTCACACCGTTTCGAGATCCCACTGCGGACCCACGCCAAGAAGTTCCCACGCGCGCCGCTTCGTCACGGCGACGCGGCCGGCCCTTGTCCCGCACGCGGCGACCGCGGATCATATCTAGGCTCCATTCCGACAGGAGGTTTCCCGTGACTACCCGCACCGCCTGGATTCTCGCCGCGCTCGTTCTGGCGGCCCCGCTCGCGCACGCCGACGACTGGCCCCAGTGGATGGGGCCGAAGCGCGACAACGTGTGGCGCGAAGACGGCATCATCGACACGTTCCCCAAGGGCGGGCCGAAGGTCGCCTGGCGCGCGCCGCTCGGGGCCGGCTACTCGGGTCCGGCCGTTGCCGGCGGCAAGGTGTACGTCACCGACCGCACCCTCACAAAGGGCACCGCGAACCCGGCCGACCCGTTCGACACCAAGAACAAGATCCCCGGCACCGAGCGGGTGCTGTGCCTCGACGCCAAGACCGGCAAGGAACTCTGGAAGCACGAGTACGAGTGCGGGTACCAGATCAGCTACCCGTCCGGCCCGCGGAGCACCCCGCTCGTGAGCGACGGGAAGGTGTACACGCTCGGCGCGATGGGCAACCTGCTGTGCCTCGACGCCGAGAAGGGCACCGTCGTGTGGGCGAAGGACCTGGTGAAGGAGTACGGCGCGAAGCCGGCCATCTGGGGGTACGCGGCGCACCCGATCCTCGACGGCAAGAAGCTCGTCACGATCGCCGGCGGCGAGGGGAGCCACGTCGTCGCGCTCGACAAGGACACGGGCAAGGAGGTCTGGAAGGCCGGGCAGCAGCCGGCGGGCAGCCAGGGGTACTCGCCGGTGCTGTTCACCGAGGCCGGCGGGAAGCGGCAGATGATCGTCGCCGGCGGGAAGTCGATCTACGCCGTCGACCCCGAGACCGGCGAGCAGTTGTGGACCACGCCGTTCGCCGTGGACAACGGGTGCATGGTCATGACCCCGGTGCGGGCCGGCGAGTTCCTGTTCGTCGGCGGGTACAACGCCAAGAGCACCCTCCTGAAGCTGACCGCCGACAAGCCGGGCGTCGAGGTCGTGTGGCAGAACAAGAAGGGGCTCGGCCTGTCGCCGGTGAACGTGCAGCCGTTCCTCCAGGACAACGTCCTGTACGGGTACGACGACTCGGGGGCGATGTTCGCCGTCGAGGTGCCGAGCGGGAAGCGGCTGTGGGAGGACGGCGGCCCGGTCGGCGAGAAGGTCGTCCCGTCGGGGACGGCGTTCATCGTGAAGAACGGGGACCGGTTCTTCTTCTTCGCCGAGACCGGCGACCTCGTGATCGGCAAGCTCACCCCGAAGGGGTACGAGGAGGTGAGCCGGGCCAAGGTGCTGGAGCCGACGAACACCGCCTGGGGGCACAAGGTCGTGTGGTGCGCCCCGGCCTACGCCGACAAGAAGGCGTTCATCCGCAACGACAAGGAGATCGTCTGCCTCGACCTGGCGAAGTGACCCGCCGCACCCTGGGACCGCGGGGGTCCCGCCCGCGTCTTGGCTTGAAAGGCAAAGAGCGGGCGGGACCCCCGCGGTCCCGGGGAACAATTCCCCACGTCACCGCCCGTACCACGCGACGAGCCGCGGGAGTTCGAGGCGCGGGCCGAGCAGGCCGAGTGCGTACCTCTGGCGGCCGCGGCCGAGGAGCGGGTTGAACCCGTAGTTGTCGTCCACGATCCGCACGGCCATCCGCACCGCGTCGTCGAGCGGGCGGCCGTCGGTCGCCAGCACGCGGGCCAGCCACTCGGCGGCCGCGAACGCCACCGCCAGCGACTCCAGCCCGTCCCACACCGGCATCCCGAAGTTCGCCGGCCCGCAGAACTGGCCCGACTCCACCTTCACCCGCAGCCACCGCTCCAGTAACGCCTCGGAAGCCTCGCTGAGCGGCCCGAGCGGCTTATCGGCCGCCGCGAACGTGGTCACGGGGATCGCGGCGTGGGTCCGCGGGACGCGGCCCTTCCCCCGAGCGAACCGGACCGCCGAGAGCAGCCGACCGGCCGCACTCGACTGTGCCGGTCCGCGGTCGGAGCCGGTGTCCTTGCGGACGTAGAGCGCGGCGACCGGCCGGAACACCATCTGCCCGACCCACCCGGGCGGCAACACGTCTCCCGCCGGCCCGGGAACGTCCTCCTCGGCCTCCTCGCACAGCAACTCGAGCAACTCGGTGAGGCGGCTCCCGGTGATCGCCTTCTTCGGGTCGCCGCCGCCGTCGAACGTCGCCTTGCGGAGCGTCGACACCAGGAACAGCACCTTCCGCAACCGCCGCTCGACGCGGTCGTCCTCGTCCGCGAGCAACTCGGAGGCCGCGGCGACGATGCGGCCCAGGTCGCCCCACGTCACCTGTTGCGAGCGCTGGAGCGGCGGCGGCGGGGCAGCGACCGCAGCGGGGCCGGCCTCGCCCTCCAGCACGGCGGCGTACCCGCGGGCCTCGGCGAGGTGCTCGGCGAGCGGCCGGCCCTTGTCCTCAACGGCCGACGGGCACGCGAACCGCAGCCCGAGGTTCCAGTGGTCGCCGGCCGGCACCAGCGAGAACGGGTAGATGCGGCACGCGAGCGGCTTCGCGGCCGACCCGTGCTTCACGTGGATGCGGCACCGGCTGTCCGGCCCGAGGAACACGCACGCGCCGTCCGGCCTGTGGTTCAGTCGGTGCGCCTTCGAGCGCCACCCGCCGGTGCGCTTGAACAGCGGGACGCCCTTGAGGTCCGGCTCGTTCCCCCAGCCCTGCGCCTCGATGCGCGCCTTCTCCTCGGCCGAAACCGAGACGTGGTACTGCCGGCAGCACGCGGTGCAGCCCTGGCAGTCCCAGTTCTGGAGCACGGTGAGGGATCGGACGGGGAGGGGCATCTTATGAGGAGAGTGTTTAGAGTGTTGTTGTTTTGGGAGTGTTTCGTGGCCGAGTGGGGAATGCGGTCTATGCCGAGGGGTGACGCAACACAGGTGCGCGGCTGGCGGGTTGTGGGGCGGGGCCTCGTCGCTCTGATCCCCAACCACCGCCTCTCTCACACCCAACACTCCCAACACAACAACACTCCAAACACTCTCTTATTGCACCTCGAACGACTCGAAGAACTCTTGTGCGAGGTCGTCGTCCCCGGGGTCCATGCTGGCGTGCTGAACGGCGAGGTAGTATACGCGGCCCTCGATGGCGTACACGCGCACGAGGCGGACGTTCTTGCCGTCCTGGAGGTGCAACTCGACCTCGCGGCCGGCGGTCTGGCCCCCGTACTCCAGCCGCCGCGGCTCGTGCGGCCGCTGCCCGACCTGCTTGAACAGCTCGGCCGTCACCGCGTCGAACCACGGGTCCGACCCGACCGGCGGAACCTGCGGCTTCTGCTTGGGGGCCGGCTTGGGGGTCGAGCCGTAGGTGAAGGTGTACTTGTCCTGGAGGCCCGGCGCGTAGACCGCCTGTCGGCACGCGAGCGGAACGCCGGCCAAGGGCGACTCCTTGAGGTCCGCGGCCCGGGTGGGCACCTTGACCCGGAACCCGCCGTCCTTCGGCGCGTCGGACACGAGAGGGTGCTCGGTGCCGACGAGCCGGCGCACCCGGTTGGCCGTGTCCTTCGTCAGGAAGTACAGCCCGACGCCGGCGGTGTAGGACAGCACCACCAGGAGCAGCACGCCCTTCACCCGCGTCGCGGGCCGCCAGTCGATCGTCGAGATGACCGCCAGGCACAGAGTGGAGGCGGTCACCGCCAGGGCCAGCGGGGTGCCGACGGTCAGCACGGGCTGCTTCGGGAAGACGACCGCCGCGACCGACCACACGATGGGGACCAGGAACGGCAGCAGCGCCAGGCCGATGAACACGGACGCCGGCAGCGGGCCGTCGGCGTCCTCCCCGGCCGGGTCGTGCTTGTGGTCCGGGACGGGGTCACCGGTCCCGGCCGCCTCGTGCGACTCGCCGCCCTCGTCGTCGAAGTCACCGTCGTGCTCGTCGTCATCATCCCGGCCGCGAACGGCCGGGGCGGACGGCCCGCGCCACGGGAGCGGCGGCGGCGGGTTCGGCGGCACCCAGCCCGCCCCGGGTACCACGAGGGTGGCCTCTTCCACCGCCTGGAAGACGACCCGGCACCGGGGGCACTCGACCGCGGTGCCGAGCCCGGCGGAGCCCACCCGCGCCGGCCCGCGGCACCCCGTACACCGCACCACGACGAACGCCATCCCCGTCCCCTCCTCGCCGCGGCACCGTCTGAGTCGGAATCCTGCGAGACACGTTCGGCGCGGTTGGCGGGCCGCCACGGAGGGCGGCCCCTACAAACCAAACGCGAACTGTCTGGTAGGGGCCGCCCTCCGTGGCGGCCCGCGTGAGGCGAGCGACTCGGCACCACACGCGGCCGCCGTCACTTGATCTTCTGGAGCCACACCGTCACGACCTTGGCGACCTCGGCCATCTGCTCGCCGGAGATCTTGTCCGGCGTGTCGCTGAGCTTGTGCCAGTGGGGGTAGTCGAAGTCGATGACGTCGGCGGTCGGGATGCCGGCCCGGTTCAGGGCGATGTGGTCGTCGAGCACCTCGTGCCCGGCCTCGTACTTGAACGACTTCGCGCCGACCGCCTTCGCCACCCCCCACACCTGGTCGACGAGCTTCGGGGCCATCGTGTACGAGTTCTGCTCCACCTTGAGCTGCGCGTCCTTGCCGGCGCACAGGTCGAACAGGAGCCCCGCGTCGTACCGGAACTTCCGCTTGTCCTTCGCCTTCGCGTACTCGTCGGCGAAGAACTCGGACCCGAAGAAGTACTTGTCGCCGCCGCCGGTCGCGGGGGTCTCGAAGACGTATTCTTCGCCGTCGAAGAACACGAAGTCCACCCCGAACTCGGACTTCAGGTCCTTCATGTGGTGCCCCAGTTCCATCAGCAGCGCGACCCCGCTGGTCCCGTCGTTGGCGCTCACGAACGGCTTGTTCCAGTTCCCGGGCAGGGCCTCCTGGTCGGCGATCGGCCGCGTGTCGTAGTGCGTCGTGAGAACGACGCGGCGGTTCTTGTCGGGGTGCCACGTCACGATCAGGTTCGCCATCTCGACGGGGTTCTTCCGGCTCCGCTGCTTGGCCTTGAACTCCTGTCGGGTGACCGTCGCGCCCAGGTCCTTGAAGTGCTTCTCCAGGAGCTCCTGCTGCTTCTTCATTCCCTCCGACGCGCTGATCCGCGGGCCGATGTCGCAGAGCTGCTTGAGGTACTTCAGCGCTCGGTCGCTGTCGAACTTGACGCCCGCGACCTCACCGGCCGCGTCGCCGCCGGTGGCGAACTCGGTCTTCTTCGGCGGGTCGACCGGGTCGGCGTCGGCCACGACCGGCAGGTGCGCCTCCGGCGCGACCGCGGAGCGCGACTGCGTGACCCACCACATGGAGGCCCCGCCCCCGGCCGCGAGCACCACCGCCCCGATGAGCCAGCCGAACCCGTGCGACATCGGTCCACCCCCGTGCGGAACCACCCTTCCCGTCTTGCACATCTTACCGGACGCGCCGGGGCCCCGCGAGTCGGCCCTCCGAAACCGTGAGGGATTGTAAATCTTCCCCTTTCGGACCCCGGCGACCGTCGGCATATACGCGACCACTGAGCCAACCACACCAGTCGCCGCACCGCCCGTTGGGGAACGGGTCGTGCCGACGGAACCGACGCCGCGAGACGCCCGGGCTGGCCCGGTCGCGCCGCGGCCGCCGGGGACGCCGCGTGCGACGGGACGGGGCTCAGATATCCCGCGGGTCCGGTGCGGTTTTCCTGCACGGGCCGCGGGTCGTGGTCGATACTTGATCGGTGAGTGCCGGTGCCTACCCGCCTGGTACTTCGGGGGACGGGCGAGTCGGGGTGATCGCGTCGGCCGGGGCCCGTGCCCGGTCGCAGGACCCGCGGGGGACACGTTCCGGGCGACCGGGGCGTGGTGCGGGGCACGCGACACGACGACTCGCCATTCAGGGAGGATTCGATCGTGGTGCAGCTCGATACGGACATTCAGTCGGTGTGGCAGGAGTACCGGGAGCGGCCGACGGTCGACCTCCGGAACCGGCTCGTCGAACGATACCTCTCCCTGGTGAAGTACAACGCGGAGCGGATCTGGTCCCGCCTCCCGGACGGGGTGGAGCTGGACGACCTCATCAGCGCCGGCGTGTTCGGCCTGATGGACGCCATCGACGCCTTCGACCTCACCCGCGGGGTGAAGTTCGAGACGTACTGCGTCCCCCGCATCCGCGGGGCGATGCTCGACGAGCTCCGCACCATGGACTGGGTGCCCCGGCTCGTCCGCAGCAAGGCGACGAAGACCGAGGCCGCCCGCAAGCAGCTCGAAGCCACCCTCGGCCGCCCGCCGCGGCCCGACGAACTGGCCGAGCGGCTCGGCATCCCGCTCGAGCAGATCGACGCCCACCTGGGCGAGGCGACCGCAGTGAACCTCGTGTCGCTGAACAAGAAGTGGTACGAGACGGACAGCTACAAGGACGTCCGCGAGATCGACATCCTCGAGGACAAGAAGGCCGAGAACCCGACCGGCCGGCTCCAGAACCGCGACCTGATGAAGCTCGTGACCCGCGGCCTGAACCGCAACGAGCGGCTCATCGTCATCCTCTACTACTACGAGGAGATGACGATGAAGGAGATCGGCGCGACGCTGAACCTGAGCGAGAGCCGCGTGAGCCAGATGCACTCGAGCATCGTCGCCCGCCTCCAGGCCCACCTCGCCAAGCGCAAGGGCGAGTTCAGCTGCGACGACAACTGACCGCCGAACCAAGAAGAGTGAAGCGACACGCCCGGCGACAGCCGGGCGTGTGTCATTGCAGCGTGACCGCCGGGCGGAACCGAAACCCGCCGCCCGGGCCGCGGGTACTGGCCCCCGCGGGCACCTTCTCGGAACAGTCCGCGGCGTTACAGACCGGGGCGGCGTTCAATCTTGTCCCCGGTGCCGCGAACCACGAAGATGGGGGTACTGCGATCACGTTGCACAAGGAGATTCCGATGCGTGGACTGTTCCTGGCGGCCGGGCTGGCCGCCGTGGTGGCGCTGGCCGGCGGGTTCGCGGCGGCCGACGACAAGACCTACGACCTGCGCGGCCCCGCCCCCACCAAGGGGCAGGTGTTCGTCAGCAAGATGACGCTCAAGATCAAGGACGCGGACACCACGCTCAAGCTCATGGGCATGAACCTCAAGCTCAAAATGACGATGAACGTGACCGGCGAGGAGGAGCAGAAGGTGCTCGCGGTCGACGGCCGGAACGTCACCAAGAGCCAGAGCAAGATCGTCAAGGAGCGGGCCGAGATCACCACCGACTTCGGCGGCATGAACCAGGCCATGACCCAGCCGACCGAGCTCGAGGGCGAGATCGTCATCAGCGAGCGCGTGGGCGACAAGTGGAAGCACTCGCTCGTGGACACCAAGCCCACCGACAAGCAGAAGAAGGAGCTCGACAACCGCAACGGGATCGAGAACGAGGACGAGCTGTACCCGGCCGAGAAGGTCAAGGTCGGGCACACCTGGAAGGTCGAGGCCAAGGCGCTCACCAAGCTGTTCGGCAACTCGTTCACCGACATCAAGGGCGAACTCGCCCAGAAGTTCGCCAAGGTCGAGACCGTCGAGGGCGAGGAGTGCGCCGTGGTCGAGTCCGAGGGGAGCGTGAAGGGGAAGATGAAGGACGACGACGGGATGCCGACGCTCGACGTCGAGATGGAGCTGAAGGTGCGGTCGTGGCGATCGATCAAGACCGGGGTCGAGCTGAAGGGCACGTTCGAGGGGAAGATCAAGCTCGCCGGCAAGCAGAAGATCGACGACGCCCCGGTGGACATCACCCTCGCCGGCCCGCTGTCGGGCGAGAGCTCGACGCGGCTGAAGTGAGGGTCTGGCGAGCGGGGGGCGTGAGCCCCCCGAGTTCTCCTCCTCGCACTTTATCTTCTCCTGGCGCTTTGCTCGGGGGGCTCACGCCCCCCCGCTCGCCGGTCACGACCGCAGCAGCGCCAGCGTCTCGGCGTGGACCTTCCCGTTGGTGGCGAGCACGTCGGGGCGGTGGACGGTCGGGTTGTCGTCCCAGTCGGTGAACCGCCCGCCGGCCTCCTCCACGATCGCCTTCGTCGCGGCCACGTCCCACGGGTTCACCCCGTGCTCGAGCATCACGTCGGCCGCCCCCTCCGCCACGAGCACGAACCCGTAGAAGTCGCCGAACCCCCGCTGCCGGGCCGTGCGGCGGTACAGTTCCAGGAACGTCTGCTCGCGGCCGGCCCGGGTGAACCACCCGACGCTCGAGTAGCACAGCATCGACTCGGCCAGCGTCGGGACGCTCGACACCCGGATCTGCCGCTCGTTCACGAACGCGCCGCCGCCGCGGAGCGCCCGGTACGTCATCCCGAGCACCGGGACGTACGCGACCCCGCCGATCTGCTCGCCCTTGTACTCCAGGCCGACGAGCGTGGCCCAGATCGGGATGTGGCGGATGAACGACTTGGTGCCATCGATCGGGTCGATGACCCACCGGAACCCGCTGGTGCCGGGCTGGTCGCCGAACTCCTCGCCGAGGAACCCGTCGCCCGGGAACGCCTTCGCCACCATCGACCGGATGAGTTCCTCGGCCCGCTTGTCGGCGATCGTCACGGGGCTGTTGTCGGCCTTGTGCTCGACGGCGAAGGTCGTCTCGTAGTAGGTGCGGGCGAGGTCGCCGGCCCTCTGGGCGGCGTCGATGGCGAGGTCGTAGCGGGTGCGCCAGTCGGGGTTCATTTTGAGCTGGGGATTGGGGGCGGGGAGCGGGAGATTGGGAAGACTGGGGCGGTTCGTCGGCTCTCCCAATCTCCGATTTCCCATCCCCCACAACCCGAAGTGTCAGGCCACCTCGGCGGCGCGGAGGGGCGCGTTCGCCTTGGCGTAGGCGGCGCACCCGATGATGCCCGAGTCGTCGCCGAGCGAGGCCGAGACGCACTTCACGCCGTTCGCGGCCCCGGGCAAGGTGTACCGCTGGGCGATCTCCCAGATCCGCTCGATGAACGTTTCGCCCAGCGCGCCGGTCACGCCGCCGCCGATGACGATCACCTCGGGGCTGAGGAAGTTCACCACGCCGCCGAGCGCCGCGCCGAGGGCGCGGGCCGCGTCGTCCACGAGCTGGACCGCGATCGGGTCGTCCTTCTGGTAGTACTCGGCGAGCTGCGAGCTGCGGACGGACCCGAGGTCGATCCCCTTCCACTCCTTGCGGACCCGCTTGGGCGCGTCGTCGAGGATGTCCTTGGCCCGCTTCATCATGTGCCTGCGGCCGGCGATCGCTTCGAGGTCGGTCCCCTGCCGCCAGTGGACGACGAGGTGCCCGATCTCGCCGGCGTTGCCGTTGAAGCCCGAGTACAGTTCGCCGTTGAGGATGAGCCCGCCGCCGACGCCGGTGCCGACGAACACGCCGAGGACGTTCTTGGCCCCCCGCGCCGCGCCGTGGGCGAACTCGCCGTAGGTGCCCATCCGCACGTCGTTCTCGACGACCAGGGGCCACCGCCACGACGCGGGCATCAGCGGCTTCACGTCCACGTCGCGCCAGTCGAGGTTCGGGGCGAACTTCACCCGGGTCGTGCCGAGTTCGATCTGACCGGGGATGCCGATGCCCATGCCGCGGATCTGGGCGGGGTCGATGTTCGCTTCCTTGACGACCGCCTCGACCCCCTGGACGATGCGGCCGAACACGCCGGTCGGGCCGCCCTCGGCCGACGTCGGCTGCTTGGAGCGCGCGAGCAGTTTCAGGTCGTCGTCGAACAACCCCGACAGGATCTTCGTCCCGCCGAGATCGACGCCCAGCCAGTACCCTGCGCTCATACCGCGTTCCCGTTAAGTGGCCCCGGAGTTCCAATGCGGCGTCCGGGTTACGCGGCTATTGTAAGACCTAACCGGGCCGGCTCAACGAGATTCGGGCACCGAAGCGACCTCCCGGGCAATCTTCACAAATCGCGCGACCTTCGCCGGGTCCTTGATTCCCGGGGCGGATTCCACCCCGCTCGCGACGTCGATCCCCCACGGGCGGACGGTCCGAATTGCGTCGGCGACGTTCTCGGGCGTGAGCCCGCCGGCGAGGATCACCGGCACGCCGGGGTCGAACCCCACCAGGACCTCCCACGGGGCCTTGTGGCCGGTGCCGCCCATCTCGCCGGGCACGAACGAGTCGATGAGAACCGCCGCGGGGCGGCGGTTCGCGGCGGTGGCGACTGCAACAAACTTGCGAATGTGGTCCAACCCCGCGGCGTCCTTCACGCGGAACGCCGGGACGTGCGCGAACGGGAACGGGTCCTCGTCCGGCGGGTTCCCGTCGTAGGTCTGCACGCCCCGCAACCCGAGCTGGAACGCGATCGCGCACACCTGCCGCAGCGGGGTGCCGACGAACACGCCGACGGGTGCGGTGAACGCTGGCAGCGCCCGCACGAGCGCCGCCGCTCGCGGCGGCGTGACGTACCGCGGCGACTTCGGGTAGAAGTTGAGCCCGACGGCATCGGCCCCGGCGTCGGCGGCGAACCGGGCGTCCTCGGGGGTCGTGACGCCGCAAATCTTGATGCGAATCATGGGGTCGGCGGTTGGGGTGGGGCCGGCGGGCGGTCACCGGGCAGGCGAAAGAAGTCGGCGACCTTGCACGAGAAGCCGGGGAGTGCGTCGCCGCCGGTCAACTCGTCGTCTGGTTTCAGTATCACGTGGTGGTGGTTCGTGCGGTACACGGTGACGGTCTTGACCTCGGGGTCCGCGAGCCAGACGACCTTCACCCCCGCCCGTAGGTATTCGCTGATCTTCTCGTTGACCTCGCGCGGCTTATCGGTCGGGGACAGCACTTCGACCGCGAGTACCGGCGGCGATTCCACCCACTTCGGCTCGACATCGTCGTAGTTGTTCGCGTCCACGCAGTAGGCCACGTCCGGACCGACGACGGTGCCGGGCGTCTCTTCGAGGACGACCCCGGTGTCGTTCGAGAGGACGTACCCAAGGTTGACCGCGAACGAGTAGTTCCCGAGAACGCGGGCGATGTTAGCGGCGACGATCCCGTGCGGCTTCTTCGGGCGAGACATCTCGACCACCTCCCCGCGACGGAGTTCGAACAGCCTGTCCATGTTCTCGGGCCGGTTCACGAACTCCCAGAACTCGCCCACGGTCATGAGCGTCTTCGCGGCACCGACGGCGGGCGTGGTCATGGTCGCTCCTCCTCGCGTGCAGTCTACCCGCCGAGCCGCTTGCGGGCCAAGGCGAGTGCCCCGTGGATGACTACCTCCTCGCCCAGCGCCGCCGGGACGATGTCGGTCAGGCCGGCGAACGCGCCCATGCCGTGCTCGGCCTGGTAGCGGCGGATCGGCTCGAAGAACAGGTCGTCGCCGAGCAGCGACACCCCCCCGCCGATCACCACGCGCTTCGGGCAGAGGAGTGTAATCATCTGGCGGATGCCCAGCGCGAGTTTCTCGACCGCTACGCCGAGCAACGCTTGCGCGTCGAGGTGCCCGGACCGGGCCGCGTCCGCGAGTACCTTCACCGTGATCGGCCCGTCACCGAGGTCCGCGCCCCAGCCGCGCTCGGTGCGGAGACGGGCCGCGGTCGCTTCGATCCCCCACCCGGCGGAGGTCTCTTCCAGGATCACGAGCTTCTCGCCGGAGAGGTCCGGCACGAGCAGGTGCCCGATCTCGGTCGCGCCCCTGCCGACGCCGCGGTAGATCTCGCCGTCGATGATGAGGCCGCCGCCGATCCCCGTGCCCACGGTGATGTAGAAGACCGGCGACAGCCCCTTCCCGGCCCCGTACAGCGCCTCGCCGAGCCCGGCCGTGTCGGCGTCGTTGCACACGACCGCGGGTACGCCGGCGAGGTCGCTCACCCACGCGGCGAGCGGGAAGCCGTCCCACCCGGCGACGTGGTGCGATTTGATGACCGTTTGCGTGGCGTCGTCGGTGGGGCCGCCGAACCCGACGCCGACGCCGCGGAGCTGCGCACGGTCGGTGCCGGCCCTCGCGAGCAGTTCCGGCACCGCCGCCACGATCTGCCGGCGGATGCCCTCGCCGCCCGCGGCGCGGTCGACACTGCCGCGCCACAGCGACGCGATGACGCCGTCGCCGCGGCCCAGCCCGAGCTGGAGCTTCGTGCCGCCGATCTCGATCCCGAGGAACATGAGGGGCTCCGTAACGTCCTGAACACCGCTATTGTGGGAACAGACACCACGCTGCTCGGTCGAAATTCCGTTTGGGACACGCAGGGGGTGGCTGGCGGGCCGCCACGGAGGGCGGCCCCTACCCGATGACACGCCGTTGGGTTGTAGGGGCCGCCCCCCGGGGCGGCCCCCGTGGGGCCC
>NZ_JBHYGG010000065.1:0-2058 GCF_051859125.1 Gemmata sp. | reverse complement strand
CCCCGGGGTGTGTTTTCTTTTTGTTTTGGGGGCCGGGGGGGGGGGGGCGGCCCGCGTGGGGCCAACGATTCCGACCGAGTAGCACCACGTCAGGCGAATCCCAAGGAGACCCCCGTGTCCGATCCCAACGCCATCGTCTTCGAAGCCATCGCCTTCGCGGCCCGTGCCCACCAGGGCCAGCTCCGCAAGGACGAGAAGACGCCGTACGTCAGCCACGTCTTCCGCGTGTGTACGGTCGTCCGACACGTCTTCGGGTTCGACGACCCGCAGATGCTCGCCGCGGCGCTGCTCCACGACACCATCGAGGACACGACCACCGACTGCGACGACATCACCGAGCACTTCGGCCCCGTGGTCGCGAAGTGGGTCGGCGCGCTCACGAAAGACGCGCGGCTCCCGCACGACGCCCGTGAGGCCGAGTACGCCCGGGTGCTCGCCGTGGCCGACTGGCAGGTGAAGGTTTTGAAGCTCGCGGACGTCTACGACAACGCGGGCGACTGCCGCAGCTTCGCCCCCAACGGTCGCCGCAAGACGCTCGCGAAGTCGCGGTTCTACCTCGACGCGGTGCGCAGCGGCGTCCCCGCCGACGCGCACCGCGTGATCGCGATCGTCGAGGCCCGCCTCGCCGAGCTGGAAGCGAGTCTAACGTCGTAATAACCCGCGGCGTGCGGGAGTTGCGTGTTGCCGCGGACGCGCCGCCGCCGGAATAATGTCTCTATCCCGCCCGTCACGAGGCTCACCAGATGACGATCCGCTCACTCCTCCCGGCGCTCGCGGCCGGGCTCCTGTTCACCGCCGCCGACGCGACCGCCTGCCCGTTCTGCTCGCCGACCGGCACCACCCTCACGGGCGAGGTCGCCCAGGCCGACTTCATCCTGTTCGGCACCCTGTCGAACCCGACCCGCGACCCGAACGACCCGAACGCGCTGAATAAGGGCACGACGGAACTCGCCATCGACCTCGTCATCAAGTCGCACGCGCTGGTGAAGGACAAGAAGAGCATCACCATCCCGCGGTACGTGCCGCCGGACGGGAAGAACGCGAAGTACCTCGTGTTCTTCAACGTGTTCAACGGCCAGCTCGACCCGTACCGCGGCGAGGCCGTGCCGGCCGACAGCAAGCTGCCCGAGTACCTCAAGGGGGCGATGGAGGTCAAGCAGAAGGACGTCATCACCCGCCTGCGGTACTTCTTCGACTACCTCGAAGACTCCGACATCGTCGTGAGTTCCGACGCGTACTCCGAGTTCGGGTACGCCGAGTACAAGGAGGTCCGCGAGGTCGCCTCGAAGCTCCCGGCCGCGGCGCTCCTCAAGTGGCTGAAGGACCCCAACACCCGCGGGAGCCGGTTCGGGCTGTACGGCCTGCTCCTCGGCCACTGCGGGAAGCCCGAGGACGCGAAGGCGATCCGTGCGCTGCTCGACGACAAGGAGCGGTCGTACACGAGCGGGCTCGACGGGGTCGTCGCCGGGTACGTCATGCTCGACCCGAAGGCCGGGTGGGAGTACCTGACCGGCATCATTAAGGACCGGACCAAGGACTTCCCGGTGAAGTACGCGGCGCTCAAGACCGTGCGGTTCTTCTGGGAGTTCCGGCCCGACGTGGTCCCGCAGGCCGAGTCGCTGGCGGCGCTGAAGCTGCTCGTGGACGACGCCGACATCGCCGACATGCCGATCGAGGACCTGCGGAAGTGGAAGCAGTGGGACCAGACGCCGTTCGTGCTCGGGTACGCGGCAAAGGACTCGCACAGCGGCACGCCGATCATCGCCCGGTCGATCCTGAAGTTCGCGATCGCGGCATCGTGGGCCGACCCGAAGAACACCGCCGCGGCCGACTACGTGAAGGTGGCCCGCGAGAAGGACCCGAAGCGGGTGCAGTTCCTCGAAGAGGTGCTCAAGGACGAGCAGCGGCCGCCGACCCCGCCGGCCGGCTCCGAGAAGAAGGACGCGCCGAAGTAGCTCAGGAGACCCAGGGTTTGCACCCTGGGCTACGGACTGCCGCCCCCGTCGGGGGCTCAATGCTTTCAGTCCCGGAGGGACGACAGTGCGTAGCCCAGGGTGC
>NZ_JBHYGG010000064.1:0-17787 GCF_051859125.1 Gemmata sp. | reverse complement strand
CAACGTTGCTCCGGTCGCTCACGCCCCCGGCTCGCCAAGTAACCCTTCGTTTTTCATATCGCGGCGTAGGCGAGTTCGGCGGCGGCGACGCCGCTGCCCGGCTGGATCTTCGCGCCGCTCCCGCGGAGCACCTGCTCCATCGCGGCGAGCACCGTGAACACGCAGTTCGGGCGGCTGTTCTGGCCCATGATGCCGATCCGCCACGCCTTGCCCTTGAAGTCGCCCAGGCCGCCGCCGATCTCGATGCCGAACTCGGTCAGCAGCCGCTTCCGGCCGCCCACGTCGTCCGACCCCGCGGGGATCTTCACCGCGTTGAGCTGCGGGAGCTGGACCGCCTTGTTCGCGGTGTACTCCAGGCCCATCGCCTCCAGCCCGGCCCGCAGCGCGACGTGGTTCCGCTGGTGCCGCGCGAACCGGGCCTCCAGCCCCTCTTCGAGCACGAGCCGCAGCCCCTCGCGCAGCGCGTACACCATCGTGATCGGGGCCGTGTGGTGGTACGCCCGGTCGCTGCTGCCCCAGTAGCTCATGATCGTGGTCAGGTCGAAGTACCAGCTCTGCACCTTCGCCTTGCGGGCCTTCAGCGCGTCCACGGCCCGCGGGCTGAACGTCACCGGCGACATCCCCGGGGGGCAGCTCAGCCCCTTCTGCGAGCAGCTGAACGCCGCGTCCACCTCCCACTCGTCGACCTTGACCGGGGTGCAGCCGAGCGAGGTGACGCAGTCGGTCAGGAGCAGCGCGTCGAACTCGTGGCACAGCTTGCCGAGCTGCGAGATGTCCTGGCCGGCCCCGGTCGAGGTCTCGGCGTGGACGATCGCGAGCAGCTTCGGCCGCACGGCCTTGAGGGTCTCGCGGATCGCGTCCAGCTCGAACGCCTGGCCCCACGGGGCCTCCTTCACGGTCACCTGCGCCCCGCACCGCCCGGCGATCTCGACCATGCGGTTCCCGAAGTACCCCATGGTGCAGACGACCGCCTTGTCGCCCGGCTCCAGCAGGTTGACGAGGCACGTCTCCATGCCGGCGGTGCCGGTGGCCGAGACCGGGAACGTGAGCTGGTTCTTGGTCTGGTACACCTCGCGGAGCATCTCCTGCGTCTCGGTCATGATCGCGAGGAACTGCGGGTCGAGGTGCCCGAGCAGTGGGGTCGTCATGGCCGAAAGGACGCGGGGGTGGGCGTCGCTGGGGCCGGGGCCGAGGAGGAGCCGCGGGGAGGGGTTCAGTTGGCCGGGGATGCTGGACATCGGGTCGCTCGTTCGGGGAAAGTTTCTCAGGGCGTCCGCCCCGAACCGTTTATCATATGGCCGCCCCCGGACCCCACCCCGAGGTTTGTCGTGCCCCCACGCCTTTTCGCGCTCGCCGCGGCCCTCCTCCCCGCTCTCGCGCCCGCCCGGGCCGCCGACCCGCCGCAGGGCGCCGCTCGCTCCGCAGCCCGGGTGAAAGAGGTTATCGGGCACAAGGGCTCGTGCGCCGACCGGCCGGAGAACACGCTCGTTGGAGTCCGCCGGGCCGCGGAAGCCGGGGCGCAAGCCGCCGAGGTGGACGTTCGCACGACGAAGGACGGCGCGCTCGTCTGCCTGCACGACGAGGACCTGGCCCGCACGACCGGGCAGAAGGGGAAGGTGTCCGCGTTCACGCTCGCCGAGGTCCAGAAGCTCGACGCCGGCGCGGCGTTTGACAAGAAGTACGCCGGGGTGCGGGTGCCGACCCTCCGCGAGGTATTGGCCGAGGCGAAAGGAAAGGTCGGCGTCATGCTTGACCTGAAGGAACCTGGCGAGGAGTACGGGAAGACGATCGCCGCCGAGGTTCGCGGGTCCGGCGAGCCGAAGCGCACCGTGGTCGGGGTGCGGTCGGTCGAGCAGGCGAGGCTCTTCGCGAAGCTGCTCCCCGAGGCGCGGCAGATCGGGCTGGTCCCCACCGAGAAGGACATCGAGCCGTTCGCGGCGGCCGGGGTGAAGGTGATCCGCCTGTGGCCGAAGTGGCTCACCGACGCCGCGCTCGTTCCGCGGGTCCGCAAGCTCGGGTGCGAACTGCACCTCGGGACCGGCATGGGAACGCGGGCCGAAGTGCTGCCGCTGCTGGAGCACGACCCTGAGTCGCTGTCGAGCGACGACCCGGCGCGGCTCCTGAAGACGCTCGCGGAACTCGCCGGGCCGAAGAAGTAAGTCCCGGCGGCCCTGCTCGCGCTCACGGCTTCGCCGCGGGGAGCGTCAACAGGACGGCGGAGCCGTCGGAGAGCGGGGCCAGCACGCCGGTGCCGCCGACCGGTGCGGCCGCGACCGCCGGGACGACCCCCGCGAGGCCGATCGGCACCGTGGCGGCCTTCTCGCCCTCGGCGTCGAACAGCGACACGCGGCCGCCCAGGTCGCTCACCAGCCACCGCCCCTGCCCCGCCGGCCGCGGCGGGCCGACCAGCGTGCCGTCGGCGTCCTCGGTCACCTGCCGCGCCCACCGCGGGAGGTCGCGGTCCGGGTCGAGGCACACGAGGAACTTGTTCTCGACGGTGTACGTCACCACCGTCCTTCCCCCGGCGTCGGGTTGCAGGACGAACGGCGAGGTCGGCTTCCCCGCGGGGAGCCCGCCGCCCGGCCGCCACCGCCGCACCGACTGGGTCGGCCGGTCCGTCGCGTACAGCCACACGCTCCCGGTCGCGTCGGCCAGCAGCAGCCGCACTGCGTCGCCCGCGGCGGCCGGCGGCAGCACGACCCCGGGGCCGACCGGCCGCTCGTTCAGCTCCCACTCCTTGCCGACCGGGCTCCAGTTGCCGGTCTTCGGCCAGTTCCACGCCGCCAGCTTCTTGCTGCCGTCGCTCGTCAGGAAGGTGGTGTCCGATGTCGGCGTGAGGAAGCACACCGCGTCGGCCGAGCGGCGGTCGCTCGCCCACGGCGGTCCGCCGGTGAGCGTGTCCGGCGCGGCCTTCCCGTTCCCCGGGGCGTGCCGGTACACCGAGCCGTCGGTCGAGGGGACGAGCAGCACGTCGCCGACGATCACCGGCGGCCCGGCGATCCCGCCCGGCGCGACGGCCGTGCCGCGGTGCGCGACCTGCCCGCCGACGATCTTCCGCACCAGCCACTTCGCCAGCGGCTTCTGGTTCTCGGTCACCAGCACCGGGGTGACGGTGAAGATCACCTTGCCGTCGGGCGACGCGGCCGCGGCGGTCGGGCCGGTCGCGTTGTCGGGCGAGTCGGCGATCATCCACGCGGGCGGCGCGACCGTCGCGCGGCCGGCGACCGCGGCGTCGGCCCCGGGCACCGTAACGAGGCTGCCGTCCTCGGCGGCCAGCACCACGCCGCCCTCGTGGGGAACCGGCGGCACCACGGGGATGATCCCGAGTTGCCGCTGCCACCGCACCTCGCCGTCGGCCAGGTTGACCAGCACCGCACGCGCCCCGGCCGAGTTCGCGGAGCGGACCACGAGGCACGCCGCGGTCTTGCGGGCGTTGAGCTGCGCCCCCTGCGTGGGGACGCCGATCGGGTGCCGCGGGCCGACCGCGACCGTCTCGATGCCGCGCGACGGGTGCAGCCCGAGCCGGTACTTCTGCAACCCGCCGTTCGCCAGCACCCAGAACGCGGACTCCTCCGCCGGGAACGCGAGGCCGGGGACGGCGGTGCCGTCGGGTGGCATCGGCTGCGGCGGCGTCGGCAGCGGGAACAGCGGGCGGTCGAGCGTGCCGGGCTGCTTCACGCCGAGGAGCCGGAACTGGCCGGCGTCGGTCGCCAGTGCGAGCCGCTCGCCGTCGACCGCGGGCGCGAACCACACCCACCCGGGCACGGGCAGTTCGATCGCCGGGACGGCGGTGATCTCGGGCGGCGCCTTCGGGTCGGCCGACAGTTCGATCGGCGGGAGCGGGAACGCGCGGACCTTCGTGACCGTCGGCCCGTCGGCCTGGGCCAGCACCATCCACCGCTCGCCGGGGCCGTCGGCGTCGGCCCCGGCCAGCACCGGCGGCGTGCGGAGCGTGCCGGGGAGGTGCCCGGTCGCGAGCACCTGCACGCACTGCGGCGGCTTCGGCGAGCCGTCGTCGTCCTTCGCGCCGGCCTCGAACACGTACACGCGGCGGGCGTCGGCCGCGATGTAGAGGAGCCCGGTGCCCGCACGCACGACCGGGCCGGGGCCGTTCGGCTGGCCGAGGCGGATGCGGCCCTTGCGGGTGCCGGTGACCGCGTCGAACTCGAACACGGTCCCCTCGGCGTCGCGGACCGCCACGAACGCCCGCGTGCCGAGCACCGCGGCGGGGCCGGCGGCCGGGGCCGGGAGCGGCTGGTACCACCGGGCCTCGCCGGTCTTCACGACGTACCCGGCGATGCCCGCCTCGCCGCCGACGTTCGACGCGACGAGCGCGAGGTCGGTCGGACCGTCGTCGAGTTCGACGCGCGCGACCGCCGGCGGCTCGGTGACCTCCGGCCCGACGCGGACCGCCCACACGAGTGCGCCGCTGTCCTCATCGAGTGCGTAGAGGATGCCGCGGGCGACCGCGAGGAACACCGACGGCGGCGGGTCGCCGGGTGCGGGTGCGGGCGGGCGGCGGGTCGGCCCGACGGGGCTAACGAACAGCACGCTCGCGGCGGCGCTGGTCGGCGCCGCCCGCGGCGCGGCGGCGTCCGGGACGTAGCTGACCATCTCCCGGAGCTTGCCGCGGGCCGCGGTCAGCAGCGCCTGCGCCTCGGCGTCGCTCCCGAGCCCGGCAGCGGAAAGCTCGGCCTCGGCGGCCTGAACCGCGGCGTCGGTCGGCGTCCGGAGTTGCTCGGTCGCCTTGGCGATCGCGGCTGAGCGGTCCCGCTCCTTCTTCGCGCCCGCCTCGGCCGTTTCGAGCCCCTTGCGCACGCCATCGAGCGGCGAGTCTTCGGGTGCCTTGAAGACCTCAACGAGCGCGACCACGTCGCGGCCGCTGGCCACCGACGCATCGACCTTCGCGAGTTCGCCGGCGTTCGCGGCGCGGTCCTCCTGGTACTTCTTGAGCCGGTCCTCGGCGTGGCCGGCGAGGTCTTCGCCGACCTTCTTGCCGGCCTCGAACACGTCGCGGCCGAAGCCGGTCGTGTGCTTGGCGAACTCGGAGCCCTTGTGCGCCTCGACGAACGCCTTGAGCTTGTCGAGTGCGGGCTGCGGGTTCTCGCGGTTGGCGACCGACCGCACCGCGGACTGGAGCCCGGCGAGGTCGCTGAAGAACTTGTACTTTGGGGCGCTCTCGCTCTCCGGGTAGTCGGCCGCGAGCTTGGAGAACGACTTCTGTGCGGCGGGGTAGTCGGGCTTCTTGTACTCGGCCTCGGCCAGCTTCGCGAGTTCGTCCTCGGCCTTGCCCTGGAACCGGAGCAGGTACAGCGCGCCGAACCCGACGATGGCGAACACGGCGACGATCATCCCGATCAGGATCCACGGGCCGCGCTCCTTCTTGCGCTTGCGGCGGATGCCCGGGATCGGGTCGCGGTCGGTCGGCTCGTCGGGCTCCTCGGGTTCGGGGCGCGCGGCCCCCTTCGACTTCGGCAACGCGGACAATGGTGCGGGCGGCGGGATCTCGGCATCCTCGCTCCAGACGACCTCCTTCGGCGACGACTTGGGCGGGGCCGGCGGCTTGGCCGGGATCCGCGCCGGAGCCGACCGCTCGACCTTCGCGGAACTCTCGGGCGGCTTGGGCCTCGGGGGCGGGGCCGACGACCGGGCGACCTTCGGGCTCGGCGGCGTGACCGATCGTGGCGGGGGCGGTGGGGGCGGCGGTTCGGTCGGCCGCGCGCCGGCCTTGACCGTGAACACCTGCTGGCAGTCGAAGTTCGGGCACCGCATCCGCTTGCCGGCGAGGTCGGCGTCGAGCGTGAACTTCGTTTCGCAGTGCGGGCATTGAGCGACGATCGACACAGCGGGCCTCGGCAACGGGCGAGAGAGGTGCGGGTAGAGCCATTCTAAGTCACCAACGCGCCCCCTGCGACCCGGCGTTTGCGTGAAGTACGGATGAAGGCGAACGCGAGGGGCGCTCGGTTGCGAGAGCGGCGATCGGCGGGTACGTTGGAGTGCTCGAACGATTTGTGAGTTCGCCACAGGTGACGCACCGGATGGATGACGCTCGCTACGACCAACTGCTCCGCCGCATGGAGCGGTCGGGGGTTGCCACTCCGGAGCAACTCGTTGGCTGTTGCGCGAGCGAGATCGCGGCCCTGGAAGCAACATACTCGCTCAAGTTGCCCCGCTCGTATCGCCGCTATCTGGAGGTCATGGGACACTCCTCGGGCAAGCTGTTCACGCACGATCACATGGCCGTCACCTACCCCTACGTCTTGGAAATGACCCGCGAGGAGCATCAGCGGTGGGCCAGATGGCGGGAGGAACGCGGGCGGCATACGGCCCCGCCGCCTGAGTTCGAGTTCCCGGCCGACGGCCTGCTGATTGCCGGCCGCCTCGGGGAGCAGTTCAATTTCATCCGGTGCAGCGGACAGGAGGATGCGCCGGTGTGGTACTTGCACAACTACCGGTGGCAAATGCGCGAGACGGATGCGTCCGTTCTGGGGTGGTTGGAGGGCTGGTGCAAAGAGGCCGAGGATGCGATTGCCAGCGGGTACTTCTACTACGCCCCCGAGGGCACTACGCCCTGAGCAGTGGAACGCTCAATCGGGCGTGGCATTTGACACCTGAAGACTCTCGGTTGTGTTGGGACGGGCACCTTGTTGGATGCGGAGGGAAAGCGGCAGTGACCATCTACGAACAACTGCTGGCCCTCGACTGGCCGCCCGCCTTCGTGGTCGAGTACACGAGCGGCGAACGAGAACAATTGCTTCGGGGTGATGGGGTCGGCATCACCCCGCCGGCCGACGATCCGGAAGGCATCGGCGGGGTGGACGCCGATTTACCACGCAAGCACCCCCGTAACCAAGTCATCGGGCGATACGTCCGATTCAGTGAGTTGCGGGCCGTGCTCACGCTCGAGGGCCTCACACTCTGGCGCCGGGCCGAACCAGCGAAAGCCGCAGATCGATGACGGGCTAGCAGCCCCACGATCCCGCACAATTACCTGCATTCCGCTACGGGGCCGCTCGCGAGGAACGACCAACAGGGGTGCCAAGCGCTCGACTGGCTCCGCGCCTGGCAGGTTGGAGGTGGAGCGTGAAGACCGTCCTCACCGTGGTTGGCGTCATCCTCGTGATGGGCGGTTTGCTCAACCTGGCTCTCTACGTCCCGTACCTTCTCAGCGGTCGCGATCTCGGGTGCTTCGGCACGTTCATTGGCGTCGCGCTCCTGAGCATCGGAGTCATCGCGTACCGGAACGGAACGCGGAAGGAGGATCATGGCGGTTGGGACGGCCCCGAGTGGTAGCCCTCCGGTCGAACCGCTCGCGTCAGCGTGCGGGTACCGCGTAGCACCCCACGCCGCACCCCTCCCCGCACCGTCCCGGTTTCGCGCTGGCGTTTGCCTGGTCAGGTGTTACAATCCTAGTGAAGGTCGCCCGCCCGCCGGATCAGCCTCCTCCCCGCCCGGTCCGCACGACTCGCTCGCTTGTCCCGCCTGCCCGCCTCGCCTGGAGCACCCGCCATGCGGCTCCGTCTGCTGCTCACCGCTGCCCTCGTTGCGCCGTCCGCGATCACCGCCCGTGCCGCCGACGCGCCCCTCGCGAACACGCCGATCCCGCAGGTCATCGACCGGTACATCGACGCGGCCATCACCGAGGCCGGCGTCACCCCCGCGGGGCAGGCCGACGACGCCACGCTCATCCGCCGCCTCACCCTCGACCTCGTCGGCCGCATCCCGACCACCCGCGAAGTGGACGAGTACGTCGCGTCGACCGACGCCGACAAGCGGGTGAGGCTCGTCGATCGGCTTATCGCGTCGCCCGGGTTCGCGCGGCACCAGGCGGCGCTGTTCGAGGCGATGTTCAACCCCGAGGGCAACAACCGCGGGAGCGGCGGGTTCCGGCAGTACATGACCGACGCGGTTCGCGAGAACAAGCCCTGGAACCGGATCTTCCGCGAGGTCGTGGTGCCCGACGAGGCCGACGCGAAGTTGAAGGGGGCCGCCGAGTTCATCCGCGGCCGGCTCAGCGACGCGGACAAGCTCACCAACGACGTGAGCGTCGCGTTCTTCGGCGTGAACGTGAGCTGCGCCCAGTGCCACAACCACCCGCTCGTCACCGACTGGACCCAGGACCACTTCTACGGCATGAAGATGTTCGTCGCCCGCACGTTCGACGCGGGCGGGTTCCTCGGCGAGCGGGGCTACGGCTCGATCAAGTACAAGCCGACCAAGGGGCCGGAGCGCACCGCGAAGATGATGTTCCTCACCGGCACCGTGGTCGAGGATCCGGGCAAGGAGCCGACCGCCGACGAGCAGAAGAAGGAGAAGGAGGCGTTGGAGAAGGCCAAGGCCGCCAAGGCCGCGCCGCCCGCACCGAAGTTCAGCGCCCGCGGCAAGCTCGTCGAGGTCGCCCTCAAGGACGCGAACGCCGAGTTCTTCGCCAAGAACATCGTGAACCGGATGTGGCACCGGTACTTCGGCAGCGGCATCGTGAACCCGCTCGACCAGATGCACTCCGAGAACCCGCCGAGCCACCCCGAACTGCTCGCGTGGCTGGCGCGTGACGTCGCCGCCAACGGGTACGACCTCAAGCGCCTCACCCGCGGGCTGGTGCTCAGCAAGGCGTACTCGCGGGGCAGCAAGTACGACTCGAACCCGCCGGACTCGAAGCTGTTCGCCGTCGCCAAGCTCAAGCCGATGACCCCGAACCAGCTCGCCACGTCGCTCAAGATCGCCGCGACCGACCCGGCGTCGTTCGAGGGGAAGAAGCCCGACGAGTTGGAG
Organism: Gemmata sp.; assembly: GCF_051859125.1. Lineage (NCBI taxonomy): Bacteria > Pseudomonadati > Planctomycetota > Planctomycetia > Gemmatales > Gemmataceae > Gemmata > Gemmata sp. The sequence continues at coordinate 9,015 of NZ_JBHYGG010000064.1, read as the reverse complement.
AAGATGTACGAGCAGGCCGAGAGCAGCGCCCGCGGGTTCGCGAGCCTGATCGCCCAGCCGACCGAGAACTTCCAGATCGGCGTCGGCGAGGCGCTGCTGTTCAGCAACGGCGACCGCGTGTTGAAGGAGTTCCTCACCGACGGCGGCGGCTCGGCCCTCGGCCGCACCAAGACGATGAAGACCCCGGCCGAGGTCGCCGCGTTCCTCGTGAAGACCGCCTACGGCCGGGCCGCCACACCGGACGAGGTCACGGCGATCACCGGCTACGTCGAGAAGCGCAAGGGCCGCGAGGCCGACGCCTACCGCCAGGTGCTGTGGGCGCTCGTGGCCGGCCCCGAGTTCCGGTTCAGCTACTAACCGGGGACCGGGAGTCGGGGATCGGGGATCGGAAAGACCGAGCCCCACCCGGTTCCTCCGATACCCGACACACGCGATACCCGATACACCCGCCTCCACCCGGAGCCTTCCCATGCCCGCCAAACGGACCTTCTGCGGCTCGCCGGAACACGCCATCGACCGCCGGGCGTTCCTCGGCGCGGCCGGGGCCGCCGGCGCGACCCTCGCCGCTGACATGACGCAACTCGACGCGCTCGCGTCGCCCGGCGTCAACGACGCCCTGAAGAAGACGCAGAAGCGCGTCATCCTCCTGTGGCTCGCCGGCGGCGCGTCGCAGCTCGAAACGTTCGACCCGAAGCCCGGCGCGCCGACCGGCGGGCCGTTCCGCGCGATCAAGACCGACGTGCCCGGCGTGGCGATCTCCGAGCTGATGCCGAAGATGGCCCAGCGGATGAAGCACACGTGCATCCTCCGCGGGCTCGACACGAAGAACGGCGACCACGGCAGCGCCGCCGTCACCATGATGCGCGGCCGCCGCAACGAGGCCGCGATCCGCTACCCTGACCTGGGCGCGGTCCTGGCCCGCGAGATGGGCCGGGCGGACAGCAAGGTGCCCGATTACGTCAGCTTCTACACGCAGACCGAGGGCCGCTCCTTCGCCCCCGGCGACGCCGGGTTCCTGGGTGCGCGGTACGCCCCGATGGACCTGACCACGAACAACGTCCCGGACTTCATCCGCCGCCTCGCCGACATCACCGACCTCGACCACAAGGAGCGGTCCGACCTCCGCGACGTGCTCGGCAAGCAGTTCGCCGCCGGCCGGCACTCGGAGACGCTCGGGAGCCAGAACGAGGCCTACGAGCGGGTCCGCGGGCTGATGTCGAGCGAGAAGCTGTTCGACGTGACCCAGGAGCCGCAGAAGGTCCGCGACCGGTACGGCCCGGGGCAGTTCGCCGAGCAGACCCTCATCGCCCGCCGGCTGGTCGAGGCCGGGGTGCCGTTCGTCCGCGTCGGCCGCGCGTGGTGGGACAGCCACGGGCAGAACTTCGAGACGCACCAAGAGATGGTCCCGGAACTCGACCACGTCATGGCGACGCTGATCGACGACCTCAAGGACCGCGGGATGCTCGACGACGTGATGATCGTCACCCTCTCCGAGTTCGGCCGCACCCCGGCCATCAACGCGAGCCTGGGCCGCGACCACTTCGCCAGCGCCTGGAGCAGCACCATCACCGGGTGCGGGATCAAGGGCGGCTCGGTGTACGGGAAGACCGACGCGAACGGGAACAAGGTGGTCGCCGAGCAGGTGGACGCCGGGAGCCTGTTCGCGACGATCTACGAGGCCCTCGGGATCAACCCGGAGAAGAACTACTACTACGGCAGCCGCCCGATCCCGCTCGTGAACCCCGGCATCGAGCCGATCAAGGCCGTGCTGAAGTAACATGTTTAGTCGCGACCGAAGGGAGCGGTTGATGCGCTCCCTTCGGTCGCGGCTAAACCGACTCACCGCACCACCAACTCACTACACCCAACTCACCACACCCGCCATGCCCGCACCCAACCCGGATACGCTCAAGCTCGCCAAGGACTTCTCGCGGCCGGCCATCGTCTTCGGCGTCGCCCGCAGGGCCGGCACCGGCACCGTGTACCTCGCGTGCTCCGACTTCAAGGTGTACGCGGGCGACGTCGCGGCCGCCAAGTTCGAGCCCAAGGAACTCTACGCCCACGAGAGCTACGCCACCGGCGTCGCGCTCGCGGGGAACACGCTGGTCTCGGGCGGGTACGACGGCAAGCTGATGTGGTGGGACGTCGAGGCCGGCAAGCCGGTCCGCACCACCGACGCGCACGCGAAGTGGATCCGGAAGGTCATCGCGTCGCCGGACGGCAAGTTCGTGGCGAGCGTCGCCGACGACATGGCGTGCAAGGTGTGGGACGCGAGCACCGGCAAGCTCGTCCACGACCTCCGCGGGCACAAGGAAAAGACCCCGCACGACTTCGCCTCGATGCTCTACGCGGTCGCGTACTCGGCCGACGGCGCGCTCCTCGCAACCGGCGACAAGGTCGGGCACGTCGCGGTGTGGGACGCCAAGACCGGCGCGCAGGTCGGCGCGTGCGAGGCACCGGTGATGTACACCTGGGACAAGCAGCAGCGGCTGCACTCGATCGGCGGCATTCGGTCCCTGGCGTTCAGCCCGGACGGAAAGCAGTTGGCCGTCGGCGGCATGGGCAAGGTCGGCAACATCGACCACCTGGAGGGCAAGGCCCGCGTGGAGGTGTTCGACTGGAAGGCCGGGAAGCAGACCGCCGAGTTCCCGGGCGACAAGTTCGCGGGGCTGGTGAACCGGCTCGCGTGGGCACCGGACGGCTCGTGGCTGCTCGGGGCCGGCGGGGCCGGCGAGGGGTTCGCGCTGTTCTTCGACGTGGCCGCCAAGAAGGCGCTGCGGCAGGAGAAGGTGATGATGCACGTCCACGACTTCGACCTGTCGCCCGACGCGAAGGAACTCGTCTGCGTCGGCCACAACAAGGTCACGGTCCACACGCTGGGGTGAGCGCCGGCTACGCCGCCAGAGGTGTGGGCCACGCTCCTTGAAGGTGGTACATAACCAGCGCGGCGTGCGACAACGGGCTTGAGAGGTCCTCGACGTCGGTGTTCGTTTCGTAGTCGAGCAGGACGAGCGGTTTGTCAGCGGCCAACCGCCGCAACTGCTCGACCTCGGCGGCGACCCGGTGTTCCAGCACCCACTTGTACGCCGGAAGGTAGATTTGGAGGCGGGCGTCGCGGTAGCGCAGCAGCACGTCGCTGCCGACGCCGAACCGGTGACCGCGAACGGCCCCTCTGCTCTTGCCCCCGCGCTTGATGCCCGACATATCGGTGACCGCCCACTTGCGGGGGTCGATGTCCTCCCGCTCGAAGACCTTCAAGCCCTGCCAGAGCCCCTCGACCGACTGTGCGGTTTCTGACGGTGTGTTCGGGATCGGGATGCCGCCGTGTGGGTAGAACGGGCTGAACCGCACCCACGGCTCGGCACCCTTCCAGGTCACGTCAATGATCGCGGCGTTCGGCCAGTGCTTCTCGACACTGGCGAGCTTCTTGCGGCGGCTCTCAACGGTAATCGTCATCACGGTCTCACCCCTGCGGCGAGGCTCGGGCTCTGTCGGTTCGGAACCTTGGCCGAACTAAACACTAAGCCGACTGCGCTCGCAGAAAAGGTCAGTTGCGCCTCTCCGCGAAGGTGATACACGTGATGCGGTGGCCCTTGTGCTACCGCCGATAGGTCGCGAACGAAGTCTCGGTCTCCCAGAGCGTCACCTCGGTCACCGGGAGGTTGTTCTCGACGGCGTGGTCGAAGATCAGCTTCGCGAGGTTCTCGGCGGTCGGGTTCACGTCGAGCACCACCACCGGTTCGCCCAGCCGGCGCAACTCCGGGAGCGCCGGGTCGTCGCGGTGCAGGATCATGCGGTGGTCGAGCGCCTCGTCGATCCACGCGCCGATCACCCGCTTGATCTCGGTGAAGTCGATCACCATGCCGAGCTTGTCGAGCACCGGGGTTTCGAGCGTGACGACCGCCCGGCCGTTGTGCCCGTGCAGGTTCCGGCACTTCCCAGGGTAGTCCAGCAGCCGGTGCCCGTAGCAGAAGTAGATCTCTTTCGTGACTTTGAACATATCTTCGGGGATTGGGAATGGGGGATTGGAGCGCGGGAAAAACCGGGGGGTTGCGGGATCGGGTTCGGTCGACTCATACCGAATCGCGTGGATCAGTTGCCCTTGGTGGGGCAGGCATTCTTGCCTGCCTCCGGAAGCGGTTGGAGGCAGGCAAGAATGCCTGCCCCACCAGATCGAAACGAATGCATGAGGTTCGGTATCACTTCTTCCCGATTCCCCGTCCCCATCGTCACGAGGCGTAGCGGGTCGGGTCCGTCACGCCGGCCTCGCGGAAGGCGACGCGGCGCTCGTGGCACTTGCTGCACGCGCCACAGTGCCCGTTGCCCGCGGGGCGAATGCACGAGAGCGTGTGTTCGAGCGGGAACCGGAGCCCGCGGCGGATCACCTCGGTCTTGTGCAACTCGCTGTACGGCCGGCTAACACGGACGCGCCCGCCCACCGAGCGGTTCACGGCCCCGGAGAACTGCTCGAAGAACTCGGGGGTCGCGTCCGGGAACGGGTTCACCGCCAGCGGGGCCAGCGCGATCTCCGGGACGCCGTGCATGTGGCACCAGAGCAGCGGCTTCACGAGGAGCAGCACGTTGCGGCCCGGGAGGAAGACGTCCTCGTCCGGCGTGCCGGCCGCCGGGACGCCGACGCCGGTCAGACTCCAGTGGTCGCCGTACAGGTCGGTGACGGGCTGGCTCAGCACGACGAGCGGGCGAAGGGCCGGGGTGCGGACGGCCGCGAGGAACCGGTCGAGGTGCAACCGCTCGACCTCTTCCCACGCGATCCCGGTGCGGACGTAGACCGGGTACACGGCCGGGTAGGTGCGGGACGCCTCCGCGAGCAGGACGGCGCTGTCGAGCCCGCCGCTCACGAGGACGGCGAGCGGGGCCGCGGGCGCGAGTGGCGGCCACGCGGTCGGCGGCGGGTGGGGCGGGTCGTGTGTCACGCACCCATTGTAGGCGCGGGTATCACCGCCGGGCGAGCGTGCGGCGGCGCGACTTCGGCGGGGCACCGCCGCCCGGGGGCGGGGGCACGGGCGGGCCGCCGGGCGGGTTGGTGCTCGCCGGTTGCGGCTTGAAGTTCCCCACCAGGCTGCTGACCCCCTGCTGGATCATCTTCGTCTCCATCGCCGTGCGGATGACGAACAGTTCGCCGGTGGACCGGAACGACAGGTTGTCCTTGAGCACGTTCTCGGCCGTCTTGCCGCCGCCGCTCTTGTTGGCGATCAGCTTCCACCACCGCGGGGGCGCCTTCTCGTCGTCCTTGACCCACTCCTTCTCCTTCCACTTCTTGACCCAGTCCGACGGGGCGCTCGAGTCCTTGGCCCACAGCACCCACTCGCCGCGGGTCTCGCGGGAGCCGACGCTGGCCTTGTACGCGGACCCCTTGGCCGGGGCCGCGATGTCGGCGATCTCCTTGCGCAGGTTGTCGTCGTCGCTCGGCTGGGTCGCCGCTTGCCCCGGCCCCTGCTTGGCCGGCTGCGGGGCCTCGGGCCGGGCCACGCTGCGGTCGTACAGGGTGAACTTCCACACGGTCCCGCGGATCGCGTACTTGCCGAGTTGCCCGGCCCGGGGGTACGGGGTCGCGTCCGGGTTGTCCTTGTTGCCGCCGAGCATCGCCCGGAACTTGGCCTCGGGCATGTCGCCGCGGCAGAACACGACGAGCCGGGGCGTGGGGGCGAACACCCGCAGGTTCGGGTAGCCGAGTTCGGCGATGTCGGGGACGGCGTAGTACCGCGAGCCGTTGAGCGACCCCTCCTTCGCCCCGGGGATCTTGGCCAGCACGCCGGGGTCGAACTCCTCCTTGGTCTTCAGCACGGTCGCCTCCAGCGGCGAGCCGCCGGCCTTCCCGCCGGCCGCCCCGGACCCGTACACGACGTAGTCGAACGTGCCGTTGAAGTCGCCGCCCTTGGCCGCCGCGAACACCTCCCCGGCCTTCCTGAACCCGGCCGTCGCGAACGCCTTCTCGCAGTCGGCGTAGAACCCCGGGTACTTCTGGAGGTGCCCGAGGTTCAGCCCGGCGACCTCGTCGCAGTCGTCGGGCAGGTAGCTCATCATCTCCATCGACGCCGACTTCTTCGTGAGGAACCACGCGAGCACCCCGCCGACGGTCCCGATGATCATGACCGCGGTCGTGATGATCCCGGCCAGCACCACCGGGGGCGTCTTCCGCTTCTTGGACTTCCTCTTCTTGGGCTTGGCGAGCGGCCCCTCGGCCTTCTTCTCCGGCTCCTTGGGCTTCTCCGGCGGCTTCGGAGGGGGGGCCACGCCCTGCTCAACGGGGAACGTGTGGGCGCACTTGGCGCACTCGATGTCCGTCTCGGGGTCCGGCATCTCCGAGAGCCGGAGCTTCGTCTTGCACTTCGGGCAACTCAGTTCGACGGGCATGAGTGGCTTAGCTCTCGTGAACCTGGACGGATCGGCGGGGGACGGGCGCGTGGGACCGACCTGCCGATCCTACCGGTTGGTGCGGCCGTTCGGCAAGCGATAACCGGCCGACCGGCTTGACCTTTCCGGCGGCACCCGTCAGGCTAAAGGGTATCTCGTCCCCGCGAAAGGTGTGTCACATGCGGACCCGCAGTTTCCTCGCCGCGGCCGGGCTCCTCGCCCTCGCGTGGCTGTCGGCGCAGCCCCTGGAGGGCCAGGAGCCGAAGGAGCCGACGAAGGACGAGAAAAAGGCCCCCGAGGAGCCGAAGACGCCGGCGCTGGACCTGAAGCTCGAGGTGCCGCCCGACGCGATCCCCGGCACGTTCCGCATGTTCCTGGTGAAGGACGGCCGGTTCGAGCCGCTCAAGGACGTCGACGGCAAGCTCCTCAAGGGGCCGACCGGCAAGGACATCCCGAGCCCGAAGAACCGCGAGGGGAAGATCCACTGCCTCGTGTGCGAGAACGGGCTGGCCCCGATGGTCGCCGTGTTCGTCCGCACCCCCGGCGACAAGGTCGGCCCGGACACCGGCGTCGGCAAGCTCGCCAAGAACCTCAACGCCCTGGTCCCCAAATACCGGGCCGACAAGCTCTCCGGGTTCGTCGCGTTCCTCCAGACCCAGCCCGGCACGAAGGTCGTCACCGTCAAGAACAAGCGGGCCGACGGGAGCGAGTTCGAGGAGAAGGTCGAGGCCGACATGGAGTACCCCGACGACGAGGGCCGCGACAAGTTCGCCACCGACATCCTCGGGGCCGCCGACGGGCTGAACGTGCCCAACGTGCCGTTCGGGCTCGCTGCTCAAAAGTCGAAGGCACTTAGCGCGTGGGGCGTCGGCGACAACGACGAGGTCACGGTGGTCGTCTACTACCGCATGCGCCGCGTCGGCCAGCCGTTCACGTTCGCCAAGGCCGAGGACCTCACCGACGAGAAGGTGAACGAGATCCTCAAGACCGCCGAGCGCGCGATCCTCCAGCAGAAGTGACCGCGGGCGTCCGTCGAGCCACGGGGCAAGCCCCGTGGCTCGCAAGAGCCGCTCTACTCCCGCCCTTCCGCGGCGAGCACCATTCCGAGGTACGACCGCGACTCCTTCTCCGTGAGCCCCAGGTCGGCGGCGAGTTGGAACAGAGTCGCCTTGGCCGGCTCGTACTGCTCCTCCGGGGCGAGGATCTCCAACTCGACGAACGGCCCGACCCGCTCCACGTCGTCGAAGCACACCTCCATCGCGAACCCGCCGCGGGTAAGTGTGTACACCTGCCGCGCCTTGCGGACCAGCACCACCGGCCGGAACCCGAGCGCCGCGAGCATCCGCGTCGCGTCGGCCGCGACCGCGGGACCGTCGCCGAGGGGGATCTCGATTTCCTCGCGGGTCTTGGTGTCGGCGTCGCGCCTCCGCCCCTTGTAAGTGAAGTAGTTCGCGGCGCCGATGCGGCGGAGCCGGAACGCCTCGCCCGACTCCTTCAGGTCCCGGGCCGGGGCGTTGAAGTACTGGTCGACGTCGGTGCGGTCCTCGGCGAGCGCCGCCCCCAGCGCCAGGAGGCGCGAGATCACCCCGGCGCGGTCGGCGGTGCGGTAGCGGACTTCGACTTCGAGCATGGCGGCCCCTCGTGCGAACGGTGCTGGTACAATATCAGCAGCACCCGGGAACTTGGAGGATTCGGCGTGGGCCAGCGGATCGCGGTCGGAGCGGCGGCGGACATCCCCGTCGGCGGGAACAAGGTGATTGAGGTCGGCAAGAAGGACGTCGCGGTGTTCAATGTGAACGGCGAGTTCTTCGCGATCGACGACCTGTGCCCGCACATGGGCGCGTCGCTCTCCGGCGGGCACGTCGAGGACGGGTGCGTGACGTGCCCGTGGCACTACTGGCGGTTCCGCCTGTCCGACGGCGCGTGGGCCGACAGCCCGCGGGTGCGGACCGGCTCGTACCCGGTCCACGTGGTCGACGGCGAGGTGCAGATCGAAGTTCCCGGGTAAATCGGGGGAGGCGAGATGGCACGGGTGCGGTTCTGGGCGGCGGTCGGGCTGGCGGGGGCCGCGTGCCTGTGCGTGTCGGCGGCACAGCCGAAGCCGGCCGCGGGCGTGACCGTCCAGGGGAAGGCGGCGACGCCGGCCCCGGAGCCGGTCGCCGACACGAAGCTCCTCATGAACGGGCTCGCGGCCGCGAACCTGCGCGGGCTCGGGAAGACGCTCCGCGACCGGCCGACCGAGGCCGAGGCGTGGGCGTTCGCCCGCGGCCAGGCGCTGCTGATCGCCGAGACCGGGAACCTGCTGATGCTCCGCCCGCCCAGGGCCAACGGCCGCGACGACTGGCTCGGGTACTCGGGCGACCTGCGGGACGCGGCCGACAAGCTGGCCCGCGCCGCGGCCGCGAAGGACTACGCGAAGGCCCGCGCCGGGCTGGCGGCTCTGGCGAACGTGTGCAACCGGTGCCACCAGACGTTCCAGGTCGCGACCCGCGTGGACCCGTTCGCCGGGGAGTGAGCCGCCTTCGGCCGCAGACCCATTCGGCCGCAGACCCATGCGGCGGCAGAGAACTGAAGGCGTACCAAATCTGTTGGGTTCGTACGGGTCCGAGCCCGAGCGCCGAGCGAGGGTCCACGTGGACC